>DASYSS010000002.1 GCA_036003045.1 Gemmatimonadaceae bacterium | reverse complement strand
ATCGTCGTCGGCAACGCGGATCGTCCCGCGACCGCGAGCGAGATGGCTCGCATGCGCGCGCTCGTGAATCAGGCGCTCGCCGACGGCGCCTGCGGCGTTTCGACGGGGCTCGAGTACACGCCCGGTGCCTTCGCGCCGCGTGAGGAGCTTATCGCGCTGTGCAAACCGCTCGCCGGAACAGGACTCCCGTACGCGACGCACATGCGCAACGAAGACGACCGCGTCCTCGAGGCGATCGACGAAGCGATCGCCGTCGCCCGCGGCGCGAACTGTGCGCTTCAGATCTCGCACCTCAAGACGCAGGGTCCGCGCAACTGGGGTAAGCTCGACGAGGCGCTCGCTCGCGTGTCTGCCGCGCGTTCTTCAGGATGTGACGCGGCGTTCGACCGCTATCCATATATCGCGTATCAGACGGGACTGACGAATCTCTTCCCCGTGTGGAGCCGCGACGGCAGCAACGACGCCTTCCTCGCGCGGCTCGGCGACGCTGCCACCGCCGATCGAATTCGCACGGAAACGTTGGCCAAGGTCGAGTTGATCGGTGGGTGGAGCAACGTCATGATCGCCAATGTCGTGAATCCCGCCGACAGGCCGGCGGAGGGCCAGCGCCTCGACGCGTATGCGGCCTCTCAGCACGCCGATCCATATGCGACCGCCGTCGCGCTTCTCCAGCGGAATCGCGCCAACGTCGGCATGGTCGGCTTCGCGATGAGCGAGGACAACCTCGCGCGCATCCTCGCGCATCCCCACGGAATGGTCTGCAGCGACGGCGGCGCGTTCGCCGTCGACGGTCCGTCGCGGCGCGGACACCCGCATCCGCGCGGGCTCGGTACGTTCCCGCGCATCCTCGGCCGCTACGTGCGCGATCGGAAAGCGCTCACGCTCGAGCAGGCGATCAACAAGATGACCGCGTTGCCCGCTTCTCGCGTGCACCTCCGCGACCGCGGTACGCTGGTGCCGCGCATGGCGGCGGACGTCGTCGTGTTCGATCCGTCGACCGTCATCGACAAAGCCACATACGAAGATCCGTTCCAATATCCGGTCGGGATCGACGTGGTGATCGTGAACGGCGCCATCGCCCTGCGCGACGGGCAGCGGGGCGCGGCGCACACCGGAGCCGGGCTTCGCCCCGGCTGATCAGCGAATCACGATGAGAACGTGCACCCCGCCTCTTGAGCGCGGTGGAGCGCGTAGATGCCCGATGGTTGGAGAATGACGCCGGGAATCAGATTCGCTTTCAGCTCGTCGTAGACCGCGCTCATCTGACCGTTGTACTTCTTGGCGATGATCGACGACATGCCGAGTGTGGCGACGTTGCACGCCAGCAGCGTGTGACCATACTCGGCGAACCAATCGAGTGTGTCGCCTGGACGGTCGGCACTGCGTTGACGCGCCGGACGATCGCCTGGCTTCGGCGGCGCGGGCGACGCGAACGGATTTCGAACGGCCCACTTTCCGGTCGCGTCGTCTTTGACCTTGCGCAGTTTGCCGATCTCGTACTTCGACCACATCGCGTCGTTGAACGCCGCGACGACCGCCGCGTGCCGGATGATGATCGCGGCCTGAGCGTCGCCGGGGGCCGCGCCCAGCGCCGCATGAAGGCCCTCGAGCCAGATGGCCGCGTGATCGATCGCCTCCGGATCCTGGACTTCCGGCATGTCGAACACGGCCTTGTGTTTCGCGGCGGTGAGACGCGCGGACCAGGAGTCGTCCCATGTTTGCTGAACCTGGGGGCGAGCCCGCGGCTGAGCGGGAAGCGCGGCCGGAGTTGCCGCCGTTTGCGGATTTGCCGCGGACCCCGCGCAGGCCGTACTCGCAAGCGCGATCGCTGAAACCGCCATCTGACCCAGAAATTCCCGGCGCGGAGTGGTCGGCTCCGATTCATTCTGCATGGAAGCGTTTCTTGTGGAGGTGGCGTAGGAATTAGCCCGACCATCCACGAGTTCGCCAGGTCGCGGGGCGACGCTACTGGGCCACGATCGTTTTCCTTGCGAGCGCGAGTTTTCGCTGCAAATCGGGAATCGCGTTCTGTGCCGCAGGATTTCCCGACAGGTTGCGGAGCGCGACGTCCACCGCGTCGAGGCCGAGGCGCGCGCCGAACCGCGCGGTGCTCTGGCGCAGCGCGCTTTGAAATCCAGGATCGGATTGCAATTCGGTTTCGCCGAGCGCCTGCGCTTTGGCGAGAATGTCGGAGAGGACGGCGACGGCGCGCTTTGCGTTGGCCGGAGAGGTGAGATCCTTGGAGCTCGTGAATTGCGCCACCTCGGGCAAGCTCGCCGCGAACCGTTGAAGCGCCGCCGCCTGTTGCGCATTGCGCGGATTGTTCTGGTGCATGACCGCTTGCGCGGCTCCCATCATCGCGAACGGCGCCATCCACGCCCGCGACGCCACCGAATTGCCCGAGACGACGCCGCTCACTGGAAGACCGATGAGCGCCAGACTTCCGATGCCGTGCGCGAAATGGAGCGCTTTGCCCTCGACGCGGAAGAAGATGCGAAGTACGTCGCGGAGCGGAATGAATCCGAAGACGGCCGCGGACACGAGACTGACCGTCGCCGCGGTGGAGCGACCCTCGAGCTTGAGGTGCCCGTACGCGCCGAAGCACGCGATCGCGATCACGAGCGCTCCGACGTGAACGAGCACCTTGAGGCCGAGGTGTTTGGCTCGCGTCGGCGTCCGCTCGCCGAGCGCCGACAACTGCCGCAGACGCGCGGGATCCCTCATCGCGAGCGCGATCTCTTCGGCGGTCGGCGAGCGGCGCATGACGTCAGCGATCGAAGGAGAAATCGGCCCTGTGCACGCTGCCGTCGGCGAACGTCACGAACAGTCGCCGGCACGTTCCCGCCCACGCCTTGTCGGTCTTCCACACGTAGGTGTAGGTGTCGGTGCTCGGATCGTACGACAGTTGGCTGTTGCCGGCGGTGACTGTCGGCACGTCGTCACCCGAGCCATCGGAAAGCGGACACGCGATTTGCGCCGAGCTCGGCGATCCGCTCGCGAAAATCGCGAGGCCGTGATCGCCGCCGAGGATGAATTGAATCGGGACGCCCTTGCCCGGATGGATCGGCGTCGTCCTCACGTTGTTGATCGGCGGCAAAAAACCCTTGAAGTCGAGCTCGTAGGCGCCGATGTCGCATCCGCTTCCGAACGGACGTGCCACGCCGCGTTGGTCGATCGCGATGGTCGTACCGCACCCGTTGACGCCAGGGGGGATGAGATCCACGGCCAGCCCGCCGAGCAACAGCCCGATCGTCGGCGTCGGTCCACCGTTGCTCAGCAGGCCGGCCGGATCGAGTCCGGGATTGGCGTTCGAGTGTGACGTGACCGCCGTGAATCCACACGTCGTGCCGTCTTCGATGTTGAAGCCGCCGTCGGTCGTGATGGGCTGAAAGCAATTGCCGCCGGCCGGATCGTTCGCGACGATCGTGTTGATCATCACGGTCTCGCCCGTGTTGGCGATACCGCTGCCTTGTCCGCCCTGGTTCCCCACACTATTACCGGCAATTGTGCTGTTGATGATCCTCATCAAGCCGGCGTTCTGCATCCCGCCGCCCAAACCGCCGAAGTTGCCGGATATGGTGCTGTTTGTAATGAAGGCAGTGCCATGCGCGTTCATGATGCCGCCGCCGTTCCCGGCGAAGTTCGCGCTGATGGTGCTCCCGACGATGGTGAGAACGCCTCCGGTGTTGTGGATCCCGCCGCCTTCGCCGGTGGTGCCGTTGTGCGAGACGACGCTGTTCGTGAGGGTCAACGTTCCGAAGTTGCGGATTCCGGCGCCGAAGGGGGCGGTGGGGTCGGGCACGCTTCCGTTCTGCAGGGTCACGCCGGAGATGCTCACCGTCGCGCCGGCGGCGATTTCGAACTCACGCGAGCTATTTGCCCCGTCCACTTGAAGCTGGGAGGCGCCCGGGCCGGCGATCGTCAGGTCTTTGTCGATCAGAAGCTCTCCCTGAGCAAGAACGATCGTTCCCGTCACGTTGAACGTGATCGTTGCCCCCGTACTCGCGAACGCAATCGCGCCGCGGAGCGTGCATTCGGAATCCGAACAACTTCCTGGGCCTGGGTCACCGAGCGAGTTCACCACGGGCGACGCCGGGAGCTCGGTCCTCGACGGAGCCCTCGGCGCCAACGGCCGGGTTGGCATGGTCGCGTCGCGACAACCGGCGAGCGTCGTGGTCAGAACCGCGGCTGCAGCGAACAGCGAGAGCGCGGAGTCGAGTCTCGACATGAGGAAATACTCCTCAAGGGTAGTGCCCCCCAGGTAATCTCGGCGTCGTCGCCGCCAGAACATTGCTGCGCAGTCTCCGCCGACGTCACGCGGCGGAAGCGCACTTCATGATCGAGAACTCGAATCACGAATGGATCACGAATGCAAATCGCGCGATCGCGCGGGTGGTCGCGATGCGACCGCGTCGGCGCGGCGGCAACAACATACGATGGCCAGTTGTGTCCGGCGAGCAGCGCGCCGCCACGGGTGAGCTCGCTTGACCGCGAGCCCACCGACTATCCGAGTCGGCGCGCGATCGCCGCCGCGAAGCGATCGGCCGCGCCCGCCGACGCGGCGAGAAACACGTTCGGCTCGATGAGCTCGAGCTCCATCAACCTGAACGAACGCTCGTCGCCGACTCCGTCCACGCGCGCGTAGAGCGGCAACTCATCGAGCGCCTCGAGCGAGCGACTGGCCCGCTCGATGATCGCCGGCGCCACGTCGACGGGAGCCACGGTGCCGCCGTGCTCCGTCTGCACTCGGAAATCGCCATGGCGCGACCGTTTGATCGCGGCGTGGCTGAACACACCGTCGAAGAAGATCAACGAGAGCTCGCCGTCGCTGGTGACTTCGTCGAGAAACGGCTGGACGAGCACGTCGCCGTGCGCCACGACACGCTCGACCGCTGCGCGATCGTGGGCGCCGAGCGGAAGCTCGAGGGCGTGTGTCTCGTAGGCGCTCGCAGAGATCGCCGGCTTCACGACGAAGCGCGTCCAGCCCTCGGCGCGTGCGACGTCGCCTGGAGCGGCGTGCGATCCGCGCTCGACGACACGAGTCGGTACAGTCCCCACGCCGCGCGCCGCGAGGTCGATGAGGTATCGCTTGTCGGAGTTCCAACGCACCGTCGGCGTCGCGTTCCACACCGGCTTGCCCGCGGTGTCGAGCGCGTCGAGCCACGTCACGAACTCGCCGTGGCGCCGGTGATAGTCCCAGCACGACCGAATGACCACGGCGTCGAAGGCGCGCCAATCGGCGGACGGATCCGACCAGACAGCGGCGGCGGGGCGAATCCCTACCCGCTCCAGCGCGTCGGCGAGCAACAGGTCGTCGGGCGCAAGATCGGGCGCGCCGTCGTACGTTGCGAGCGCGACACAGTGCCCCACGTTCACTACTGGCGGCAGAGCACGTGCGGATTGGTTGGCTTCGGCGCGTCGAGCCGAGGCGCGTGGTCCGCATTCGCCACGGACAAAGCCGCGTCGAACACCATCCGCACGAGCCGCGCGTAATCGGGATAGTCGATGTACTGCGCTTCGTCGGTCACCTGGTGATAGTCGCGATGCTCGCCGCGCGAGAACGAGACGCTCGGAATGCCGTAGCGCGCATAGCTGTAGTGATCCGCGCGGCAGTAGTACTGCAGCGGGTGGCCGGGGACGTCGTACTCGTAGTTGAACACGAACGGCTTCGGCTCCTTCGCGTTCGCCGCCTCGACCCAATCGCCGAATTCCTTCGACAAACGGCGCAGACCGACGACCTCGAGATAGGTCGGTCCGCCGGCGGGGAGGTCCGACGACGCGCCGCGGCCGATCATGTCGATGTCGAATTCGGCGACGATCGAGTCGATCGGCACCGTGGCGTGATCGGTGTACCACGCCGATCCGAACAAGCCTTTTTCTTCCGCGGTGTGCGACACGAGCAGGATCGACCGGCGCGGACGGGCGCCGCTCTTGGCGAACGCCTCGGCGATCTCCAACAGGCCGACCGTTCCGCTCCCGTCGTCGTCGGCGCCGTTGTATACCGAATCCAATCGCGGTGTGTGAAGCCGGCGCAACGAGTCGAGTATGGTGCGAATCTGCGCGGCTTCTTCTGACGACGGGTCGTGCGGTCGGCTGTCCGCGCCCATCGGGCGGATGATCTGGAGATACGCGCGGATCGAATCGTGGTCGACGGGGCGGCGGTTGAACCCGACGTGATCATTGTGGCCGCTGATCGACACGTACTCGCCGCGCAACGCCGGGTCGCTTCCCGGAATGACGGCGATCACGTTGCGAGCCGGGCCGCGCGGTGTCACCGAGTCGCGGACGCGAATGTTCGGCACCGTCTGGAAGTAGCCGCCGTTTTCGCCCGCCGGACGAAGTCCGAGCTGCTGGAATTGCGCCGCGACGTAGTCGGTCGCCTTGACGTTCCAGATCGTGCCGGCCTCGCGCCCCATCATCGTGTCGTGCGCGAACGCCGTGAGACGCATCTCGAGGTCGCGCGCGGTGATCGCGGCCGACGTGACGACGGACGCTCCCGCGGAGGTCGCGGCGAGACTGGTGTTTTCGGGAGCCGGCGCACCTGACGGATGCGCGCACGCGGCAAGTACGAGCGCGATCGCGGCGACGACGCCGCCAATTCGCGTCAACGGTCGGTGAATTTGCATTGAGAGTCGCGTCGGAGTGTCGCAAGATCGCGTCGCGCGAAGAGGGCGAGCAAGCCATTCGGCCGCCCACGCCCTGAAACCTTACAACCATGTGGGCGTAATCAGGGCAGCGCATCTCCCGCCCATCGCCGATCTTTCACGGCGACTCTCCCATCCCACATGAAAACGCTTCGCGTCGTTGTTCCCGCGCTCGTACTGGCCGGCGCGCCATCGCTCAAGGCCCAGGTCCTCGACCTCACGCTGCACGACGTCGGACTGGCAATCGGCGACAAGCCTGTCATGACCGGACTGCGTCTCAACTTTCGCGACGCTCGCTTGGAGAAAGTGACTGGCGCGAACGTCACGATCTGGAGTCCCTACAAGCCGATCCGGGGCGTAGTCAACGGCGTGGCGCTCGGACTGCCGGTCACCGGCGCGAATCAGATCCACGGGTTGGGCGTCGGTGTCTTCGGCCTCAGCGCCGACAATTCGATCTCAGGCCTCGGCATTGGCGGAATTGGTCTCGGCGCGGGCGGTGATCTGCACGGCATCATGCTCGGCGGCATCGGTGTCGGCACCGGCGGGAGCGCCGAAGGAATTACGATCGGCGGCATCGGCGTCGGAACCGGTGGACGCATTCGAGGTTTGCAAATCGGCGGGATTGGGGTCGGCGGCGGTGGCGACGTGAGCGGGATCACGATCGGCGGCATCGGCGTCGGCGCGGGGGGCCGGCTCTCCGGCCTGGCGATCGGCGGTATCGGCGTCGGCGGTGGCGCTGACTTCAAAGGCATCGGTGTTGGCGGCGTCGGCGTCGGCGTGGGTGGCGACGCGACGGGGCTCATGATCGGCGGTATCGGAGTCGGTGCGGGCGGCCGCCTGAAAGGATTGAGCATCGGCGGCATCGGCGTCGGCGCGCCGGCGATCAGCGGCGTCGTGCTCACGCCGATCGCCGCGGGAACGTTGAACGCGCACGCGATCGTGCTGAGCGGACTCTATTTCAAGATCGAGGAATCGGGTCGCTTCGACGGCGCGGCGGTCAGCTCGGTGACGAACATCCGCGGCGCACAGCACGGGTTGACGATCGGCTTGATCAACTACGCGCGGGAGCTCCACGGCGTGCAGGTCGGCCTGCTCAACATCTCCGACAACGAAGGCCACCGCCGCGTCATCCCGATCCTCAGCGCGCGCTGAGCGCTCCTCCGATCAACTCCCGCGGCGTGGGGCGCGGCTCATCTCGTCGAGGAACGTCAGGACGCTGAGCAGCAGCTGATCGAGATTGCTCAGCACTTCGTTCTTCGGTCCGGGGCGGGACGTCGCGGCGCGGTTCCGGTAGGATGAGATCGCGCCAAGGTCGCTGACCTGGAAATAGAGGAACGCCGAGTCGTGCGGCAGAGCGGTGATCCGAACGGAGACGACGAGGTCGCTCGAGAGATTCTTCGTCAGCTCGCCGAGATCGCGCGTCGTCGACAGCGCGAGTCGAACGGAATCGGCGTCGACGATCGTGTATTGCCTCGAGCGGGGCCGCAGCATGCGCCGCAGGCTGTCGGCGACGGCGCGGCCAAGGAGAGTCGCCTCGGGCCATTGGCGTATCGGCGGCGGCTCGGTGATGATCAGTCGCCTCGGACCGGCGGACGTCGACGGTGTGCCCCCGTTCGCGGCGATGATCGAGTCCATCATCTTGCGCTCGGTCTCCGCTTGGATGCGCGCCTGCGTGATCGAATCGCGCGTCTTCGCCGCCGCGAGCCGCTTGCGGACCGCCTCGGCGATGCGAACGGAATCGTCGTGCGTGATGACGGGCTTGGGCAGCTGAGCCTTCGCCGTTGGCCCGGCAGCCGCGGGCGCGGACGTCGCGGCGGGTGCGCCGCCGGACTGCGTGGGAGCGACCGGCGGTGTCGGTGTCGGGAGAGCGGGCTTGACCGCCGTCAGCGCCGGGGCGGCCGAGTCGGGTTTCGCGCCGGGCGCCGATCCGCGGCGCGAGAGCGCGTACAGCGCGGCGATGACGACAAGCGGCGCGACGGTCGCCAACACGATCGTCGCCGTTCGGCGTCGAGGTTTCGGCTCGACACCGCCGGACTGCGGTGTGACGCCGAGCGGCATCGTCATCGCGTCCAGCTCGTGAAGAATGTCCTCGGCGTGCTGAGGGCGGCCTGCCGGATCTTTCGCGAGACAACGCATGACGAGCGACGAGAGAGATCTTGGAACCTCCGGCGACACTTCGTGAAGCGGCTTCGGGTCTCGCGTCAGTTGCGCCGCGAGCGTTTCGCGCGGCGATGGCCCGGTGAACGGCGATGATCCTGTCAACAGTTCGTACGCGAGGAGGCCGACCGCGTAGATGTCGATGCGGTGATCCGCGGCCGCGTCGCCGGCGAGCTGTTCGGGCGCCATGTAGGCGGGCGTTCCGATCGCGATCCCGGCCGTGGTGACGCCGCTGATCGGCAGCGCCGCGCTCAGCGCTTTCGCGACGCCGAAGTCGGTGACGAGCGCGTGGGCACCTTGGCGCAGGATGTTCCCCGGCTTGATGTCGCGATGGATGACGCCGCGGGCGTGCGCGAACGCGAGCGCGTCGACGACGTCGTGAATGATTCGTGTGACCTCGCGCACACCGAACGGTTTGTTTCGCTCGAGCGCCGTGCGCAGCGATTCACCGTCGATGAAGGGCATCGTGTACCACAGGAGATCGCCCTGCTCGCCGGCCGACAACAGCGGCACGATGTGAGGATGCTGGAGTTGGGCCGCGACTTGTATCTCGCGGCGGAATCGCTCACGATTGACGCCGGCGGCGAGGTCGGGCGGAAGCACCTTCACGACGACCTTACGGCCGAGGGCGCGATCGATCGCGACGAATACACGGCTCATCCCGCCGCCGGTGAGCTCCGAGTCGAGCTGGTAGCCGGTGCCAAGCGCCGCTTGTAGTTGTTCCGCGAAGTCGGTCATCCAGTTCTCAGAAAGTCGATCACGCAATCGTTCGCGTGTTCATGGCCAAGCGTTTTGATATTTCGATTCGTACTACGCGGGTTCGAAGGTCCCTGGCATGGAAATACGAATTGGACACAAAGAACGTCCAAGTGTGTTCAGAAAAATTGAGAACTTCACCTTTTCCTACGGCACAGGTTTCGCTAAGATTAAAGCGCTCTAATGTTGCCGCACATCCTCCTCTGACCCAACGAACCGTGGCTAGATCTCATGCGCTGCGCCGCCCTCGGGCGGTCCCCGAATCAGTGATCCCCAAGAATGTCCTCGCTAAGGAAATCGCGAGCATTCTCGATGATCAACAGCTTACGCAGACGGAAGCCGCTTACATCATGCGCGACGCGCCGTCGCAGATCTCCCTCGTCGTGACGGGAAAACTGCGCGGATTCTCGACCGAGCGCCTCATTCGCATGCTCGCTCGGCTTGGCCGCGACATCGATATCGTGATTCGGCCGGCTCGGGGCAAGACGGGCAAGGTCAGCGTTACCCGCCGCTAACAAGCGCGAACGTCCCTCGCGCCTCGCGCGAGGGACCGCGGGCGCCCATCGGCCGCCCGGCAACCGAAAGGCCTTAGGAGCCGGAGTTCGAGACCAGCGGAACGTCGTGGGCCGGCGTGAGTGACGTCGCGAAGGCGTCGTCCCATTCCCGCACCTGGTCGCGCCCGCCGCGCTTGGCGGCGTAGAGCGTGACGTCCGCACGCTCCTTGAGGCTCGCGGCGACCGCGTCGCCGCCGATGCCCGGCGAAGTGACCACGCCGACGCTGACCGTCAGCTTGAGCCGCGTTCCGTTCACCATGAACGCGTGATTTCGCACGGTCTCCCAAATGCGAACCGCCATGCGGTAGGCGCCCTCGGGCCCTGTCTGCGGCAAGAGGATCGAGAACTCTTCGCCACCCGTGCGCGCCACCATGTCCCCCGACCGAGCCGCCTGGCCCAGCAGCATCCCGAGCTCGCGCAGCACGACGTCGCCGGTGATGTGGCCGTACGTGTCGTTGACTTTCTTGAAATGATCGAGGTCGACGGCGATGAGCGAGATCTGCTGGCCGGTGCGGCCGGCCCGCGCGATCTCGCGCGCCAACACCTGGTCCAACCCGCGACGGTTGAGACAGCCGGTGAGCGGATCGGTCAGCACCATGCTGGCCAGCTGGAGGCGCACCCGGTTGTACGCCCGGCCCACGCGCGTGATCGACTCGGGGTTCGTGTTGGTGTTCACGTCGTAGGCGCGGCTGAAGTCGCCCTCTTCGGCCCACTCGAACAGCTCCACGATGTGCTCGAGGCGCCGCTGGATATTGCCGAACTGCACGATCAGCAGGAGGGCAGCCGTGGTGAACAGGGCGATCGACCAGATCTCTTCGATCGGATCCTGCGGCGTGCCGAGCATGAGCGCGCCGACACGCACCGCGACGAGGTAGCCGACCACGACGGCGAGAAGCGTCAACGTGGCGTGCGTGCGGCCGAAATACGACTCCACCGAATGCAGGACGAAGAACGAGAGAACTAGAATTCGCTCGTAATACGCGACAGGTGAGGACGCGATCGTCGACCCGAAGATGAACGCGAGGTCGGCCAGGACGGTGGCGGCGACCATGAGGTTTCCGGCCGTGCCGGTTTCGCGCATCCGGCGGCTGAGCAGCCGGATCGCGAGGACATAACCGACCAGGGTGATCGCTACCCAGAGATCGCTGCCACCGAGGATGTCGAGTTGTTGAAAGAGCAACTCGAACAACCCAAGAAACATCGCGATCGCGATTCGGGCAGGCGCTTGCCACAGCAGTACGTCCGCGTTGGCGCGGGCGGGATCCAGTGTGTCCTGTTTCACTCGAAAGATGAACCGGGAGAACGTCCGTCAGCCGGCGTGTCGCGCGCCGGAAACCCCTTGTCCTGTGGTAAGTGTCGGCCGAAGACCCAACAACTGATGCAAACTGTCCAACTCTTTGCACTGGATTGATTTAAGCACGCCCACAACCCTGTCCGCCGGGGACTTGCTGTCAACCCCGCCGGTATCCCACGGCGGAGCAGGGGCGGACGCATGCATTCTGTGCGCCGCAGCGGATTCGGGCCGCGACGGGGGACACAAAAAAAGGCGGTGAACCGGTGGACCGGTGGACCGGATGGCCGCGAGGCCGGTGAAATGCGAAGGGCCCGAGCTGGGAGCTCAGACCCTGCATCCGATTGGCGCGTTCCAGATATCTCCGCCGGTGTAGCGGCCCAGCGCCCTCCGGCCCCGCGGTCTCCCGGACCACCGGCCCACCGGCCCACCGGCCCACCCGCCTAGACCCGCGCCGCTATCACCTCTTCCGCGAAACGCTCCATTTCCTCCAGTTGGGGACTGCACTGGAGAAGAAGCAGGTCCACCCCCGCCTCGGCGAACTGCGACGTTCGCTCGGCCACCTGCTCCGGGGTTCCGACCAGCCCGGCCCGCAGTCCGCGGTTGGACACGGAATAATCCTGGAGGCTCACCTGCTGCTCGAGCTTCGTGTTCGCGATCCAGTCCCGATAGTTCTCGTAACCGGGAGATCCCGCGGCCACGTTGGTGATGCGCTCGATTTCGTCTCGAACTTCCGCCTCCGAATCGCGGACGATCGTGTACGCGGCGACGCCGAACTGCATCGGCGGGAGGTCGATGCCGAGGGCCTCGGAGGCCTGCTCACGTCGGGCCCGCATGTCGGCGATTTTGGGCGCGATCCGCTCCGGCGGGTCGCCGTGCATGACGTACGCGTCGCACTGCCGCGAGATGAGCGTTTTCGCCGCTTCGGATTCTCCCCCCGCGTAAATCGTCGGACGCGGACGGCCGGGTTTTGAAGCGGGTTTCGGCTCGAGCACGATGTCGTCGTGGTTGTAGAACTTGCCGTGGTACGTGAACGCCGGCTCACGCCACGCGCCATCCACGACGTCCAACCACTCGCGCGTGCGTCCGTAGCGATCGTCATGCTCGTCGAATGCGGCGCCGAACCGACGCGCCTCGTCCTTCCACCACGCGGACACGACGTTGAGGGCGAGACGTCCGTTCGAGATGCGATCGATGTTCGCGGCCTGCTTGGCGAGAATCGCCGGCGGGTGGAACGACGGCCGCACCGCGACCATCAGCTCGAGGCGCTCCGTGACCGCGGCCAGCGCCGCGGCCGTCGACCACGCGTCGAGCGACGGCGCTTTGATGCCCTTGATGTCGTTGAGGAGCAGCTCCGCGATCAGCGTGAGATCGTAGCCGATTTCCTCACTGCGTTGGGCGAGCCGCCGCACGTAGTCCCACGACGCCGCCATTCCTTCGTCCTCGACATTGCGAAGCCAGCCGCCGAAGACGGGAAGCCAGTATCCGTATCTCATGGCAGGCTCGCGTGGAACCTGGCGCGTTCGTTCGTGCGCTCCGTCGCGCGGCGGGCGGGCGCGCTCCGCGACACGAGATAGTCGACGAGCTTCACCCACGGATCGAAGCCGATCACATTCACCGGGTCGGCGACGAAGTTCGACAGCGCGTTGACGTCGTAGAAGTAGTGCTTCCCGTCGCGGTCGTCGATCAGATACTCGATGCCGCCTACGTCGAGGCCGGCACGGCGCGAGATCGCTTCGACCTGCTCGATGATCTCGGGCGGCGCGTCGTATCCTTCCACCCTGAGTCCCGTCTTCGGCGCGTCGACCGCGCACGCGCCGCGCACGAGCTCGACGCCATCCGCCGTCTGACACGCGTCGGCCGGGCAGAGGTCGAACGATCCGACGGCCGGAAAGACCTTGATCGCGTACAGATATTTTCCGCCGAGCGTCTCGACGCGTACGATGTGGCCATCGCGAAGCGGGGCCGATTCCTGCACGAGCGCGACGCCGTCGATGCCGAGCTGCACCTCGCCCCGCTCGATCGCTCCGGCGAGCGCCGCTTCGGTCTCGTAGCGAACGATGCCTGCGCCGCTGCCGCCGATGTTCGCTTTCACGAGGACCGGATAGCGGAGATCCTTCGCGGCCTTCAGGCCGAGCGACGGATCGTTGATCGCGCGCGCCTTCGGATATGGAAGGCCGAGCTCCTCGAGCAGATCGAGCTGCGACACTTTTGACAACTCGTATGCGTAGACGTGCGCGCCGTTCACGACGGGAACGCCGATTCGCTCGAGATGCCTCAGCCAGTGAAGCGTATGGAACGTCGTCTGGCGATGATTGCGCAGGTAGGCGGATGGGCTCGCGCGGTTGAACACGAGCGAATACGGCACATCGTCCTCGGACGGGTCGAACACGTGCGACGCGGCGTCGACGCGCTCGTACGGCAGGCCGCGCCGCTCGAGCTCGAGGAAGAGCGGCTTGAACCAGTCCGGGTGTTCGTGGAAAACGGCGATCGGTTGCATGGGGCGGCAGTCCTGAGTGTGGGTCGCGGGTGATGCGACTCGCTGGTTCACTCTGGGACCGGGCGGCGACTCGCGACCAAACAAAAACGCCCCGGTCCCTCGGTGAGGACCGGAGCGCGAGTCGCTGCTAGAAAGCCGTGCTAGATGCGAACGCCCAGAGCCTCACATGTCGATTGACACATGCGACACATACACATGCTCATGCAGCAGCACATGGCTTGGCGGCAGCAGCGTATGGTCCGGGCGGTGCTCATGCGAAAAGAAGGTAAGGCGGGATGCAAGGCCGTCAAGGCTCGGTACAGAATCTTGACGAAGTCCGTCTAATTCAGAATTTCGATTCGAGGTAAAGGTCCACGCGGAACTGTTTGCGCGGATACAGGCCTCTCGCGACGTCGAATCTGAACAGGCCGTCGAGAAACGACACGCCCGCCCCGACGCCGCTCATCGGTCGGCCAACTTGACTGAGCTTCGTGCGATCGCCGACCCATCCGAGATCCGCGAAGATCGTCGGTCGGGCGCCGGCGTCGTTCATACCAAGCTCGGCGCGCGTCAGCCAGAACGCGTTTCCGCTCTGCGCCGTGTCGGGACTCTGTCCCCGTACGGTCGCGTTTCCACCGAGATACCAGCGGCGCTGTGGCGGCAGCTGGCCAACCGATCCGCCCGCCGAGAGCGCGAGCGACCCCGCGAGGCGGCCAAGTCCGTGCGACGCGGTCACGTCGAAGGCGGCACGGCCGTACGCCGAGTCGCCCCGTCCGATCGCGCTCTCGAAACGCAGACTCGAGAACAGGCGCAGCGCCTCGGGGTTGAGTCCCATCTGATCGTCGATGTGCGCCGAGAAGCCCGCGTAGCCGCCGCGCTGAGCGACGAGGTTCGCGGGAAAATCGTCGCCATCCACCGAAAAGTTGGTTTTGACCTTCGCGGTTCGCTCCTGCTCGGCGAACAGGCGCCATCCCATCTGCACGCCACCACCGAATGTGCCGTCCAGTGAACGCGTGAGGTCGATGCCGGAGGCGCGATAATAGAACCCTTCGTCGCGCCCGAACATGAGCGCCGAGAACGAGCTGCCAAAGGTGAGCGGATGCCCCCAGTCGCTCGCCGAGACCAGGCGATTGTACGCCGTGAATCGAATCGTCTTCGTGAGATTCGATCGCGCGAGCGACAACTCCAAATTCGGTTCGAAGTCCGCGAATCCGATCCGGCCGATGGCCGACCCGCTGTAGCCGCCGCCAAGTTGCTGTTCGACGGATGCGCCGACCGAAAATCCTTCGACTCGGTTGTAGCGCATCAGCGCCGGACCATACGAAATGGTTGGCGGCGGAAGCATGCGGAGTCTGAACTGAAGCGGAGCCTGCGCGGTGAGCGAGAGCGCCTGCGCTTTGAGATCCTGCAAATCCTTCGCGTCGAAGACTTCTTCGCCCTCGTCGTAGATCGACGGCGGGAGATCGGGGGAGTGAGAGAGGGCGGCCGTGTCGCACGGCACGCGCATCGCTATGGGGACCGCGCCTTCATAGCGGCTCCTAGCGGACACGCGGTACGCCGACGTATCGCACTGCGAGGTGCGACGTTCCGGCTTCTTGAGCCCCTGACGAATCGAGTCGCGCACCGCGCGAGCGTACGCGCGATTCGCGGCGCGGACGGAGTCGCGCCACGCGATACGCGCGTCTTCGCTCAGCGAGTCGGGCGGCTGAAAGCGCGCCGGCGCGAGAGGAATCGTGGGAATCGTGTCCTTGCCGTTCACGCTCGCATACTTGAAGCTCTCTTCCACCTTCACCGGCACCTTCATGAAGCTCACTTGCGCGTAGGCCTCGGCGTAGCGCAAGCGCGGCAGCCAGAAGCGGCCTTCGTGCAGGCTGTACTCGACGGCAATCGCCGAGACCTCGGCCTTCATCGGCGTGATCAGCGGCTTCACCCAGACGGGCACGTCGTCCATCGACTTGGGGTCATCCTCGGTCGCGACAGCCCAGATATCGAGAGGCACCGAGAGCCGATACGCGGCACGCACGAGTTGGCCCGAATGCGTATCGAACCAGAGAGAGCCGACTCCGAGATTCCATTTCGGCTGGCGTGGCCGCACGCGCAGCTCGCGCAGCTGAATCACCGTTCCATCCGGCAGCTTGAAGCTGACGGAATCGCCGGTCTCGTACGTGTAGTACGCTTCGGCGCCATCTGCGATCGGGTGCACGATCTCCGTCTCGTCGACTTGTGCGCGCGCGACGTCGCCGCCGCCGACCCAGAGCGGCTCGTATCCCGGGTAGTACGGGATTTCTCCCATGAGATCGGGATCGTTCGTTTCGTTGTCGATCTCTACCTGCGCCTCTTTCCCGAGCATCGGCGCGGCGTTGCGCGCGCCCTTCACGTCCACCCACGCGCCTTTCCCCTGCTGCCACCGGACGTGCGCCGCGGCCTCGTGGCGAAAGAGAAGCCGGTCGCGTCCAATGCTGCCGAACCCGAATCCAACCGAGATGCGCTCGTACGTGGTCGCGTCGTACGCGACGAGCGCCGAGTCCTGCCTGAGCCGCGCCGCGCGCGCGGCGAGGAGAGTGATCTTGGCCGTCGCGTCCTTGAACGCGCTCGCTTGAAGTTCGGCCGTGACCGCGCGCCGAATCCCTTGGCGCCGATGGTGGCCGTTCGTGCACGCGGTGATGACGGCCCCTTTGCAGTTCGGCGCGTCCGTCGAGTCGCCGTCCGTGCTGTCTCGAACCGCCGGTGTGCGGGAACGGCCCCCAGGGCATCGTCCCGTGCAAGCTGGTGCGCGGCCGCCCTGCTGCGCCGGAGTCCCCGGCGGCGTCGGTGGAGTCGGTGGCGGCGACCCTTGGAAAGCCAGGGCCGCGGCGGTGCTCAGAACGAGGACGATCACAAAACCTTCCCCCCCCGGCGGAACGCATGAGGCTCAAGGCGATACGAGCCCGTACCGGTCCAAGTTTCGCCGTCGTCCCGTGACTCGGGCGAGCCCGGCTATGGGTGCCGGCGCGCCGCCTCTGGGTCGCGCGTCCACAGCGCGATCAACCCACACATCGAATCGCGCGTTCGAAACTCGGCCGGGATCTCGGACGCGCTGCGGTACACCTCGATCCCCTCCAGCGATCCCGGCGGGAAGTCGTCGACGCTGCCGTTAGGATACGGGTTCCCATCGACGTAGAGCGCGACCGTGCAAGTCGACTGGTTGGTCGGATTGGACGAGCGCTGCATGTGGACGGGCTGTGGCTCGCCCGCCATGCGTTGCGAGATCGTCACGCCGGGAACGTAGCGGAGCAGCTCACTGACGCTGGCAGACTGATGTTTCTCGATGTCCTCGCGCGTCAAGAAGAATCCGATTCCGCGTCCGCGGCGTTTGTTGAAGGCGCCCATCTTGAATTGGCGCGCCGAATCGGCCGTCACGAACTGACTGTCGAGTTGAACGGCGACCCGACGAAGCGTGAAGTCCAATCGGGTCGGTCGACTGTCGAGCACCTCCACCGCGACGGTCTCCGGACGGAAGCCGAAGCGGCGGGCGATGAAGATGGTTCGCCCGGAAGAGAGCCCCGAGATGTGAAACGCGCCGGAGTCGTCGCTCACGGCTCTCGGGGCCTTTTCGCCCGCGACCGCCACGCCCGCGTCCGGAACGCGCGCGCCCGACGAATCGCGCACGGATCCGTCGACGCGCGCGCGCCGCGCTCCTTGCTGTGCACCGAGCAAGGTCGGAGCGAGCAGCATCGCGCAGTTCACGACGAAGCGGGTGGGAATCGCTCGTCTCGACATTTCTCGATCGGGCGGGTTTACGGAGCCATTCGCACGCTACGGCTGCGCGCGACCACCGGCAAGAGGCAGTAGGTTTCAGCCCCTATGTCGGCTTCAGCAAATCCGTCATCGGCGTTGCTGGTTCAGGATCTCCGCAAGTACTACGGCGACGTGCGCGCCGTGGACGGACTCGACCTCGACGTATCGGCCGGCGAATGCTTCGGACTGCTTGGCCCGAACGGCGCCGGCAAGACGACCACGATCGAGATCTGTGAAGGGCTGACGTCGCCCGACTCGGGCCGTGTCGAGATTCTGGGACTCCGCTGGGACCAGCAGGAGAAACAGCTTCGGCAGCGGCTCGGAATCCAGCTCCAAGAGACGCAGCTCGCCGACAAGCTCACGGTCGCCGAAGTCGTTCGCTTGTTTCGCAGCTTCTACGAGCGCGGGCGCACCGTCGACGATGTGATTGGCCTCGTGCAGCTCGAGGAAAAACGCGACGGGCGCGTCGGCAAATTGTCGGGCGGACAGAAACAACGGCTCGCCCTCGCGTGCGCGATCGTCGGCGACCCCGACCTTCTCTTTCTCGACGAGCCGACGACCGGCCTCGATCCGCAGTCGCGCCGCCAGCTCTGGGGCCTGATCACGGACTTCAAGGCGCACGGCCGAACGATTCTGCTCACGACGCACTACATGGATGAAGCGGAGATTCTGTGCGACCGCGTGGCGATCGTCGACCACGGCAAAGTGATCGCGCTCGGAACGCCGCGCGAACTGATCCGCTCGCTCGGCGCGGAGCACGTCGTCGATTTCGCGCTCGGCGGCGATTCGGAGCCGCTGGGCGAAGACGCGCTTCGCTCGATCGCCGGCGTCCGCGCCGCGAGGATGCGCGCCGGGGGCTATGAGCTCAACGTCGGCGAGCTTCACCGCACCGTTCCCGCGCTGCTTGGGTTTCTCGCCGAGCGCAGGCTCGAGCTGGCCCAGCTCACCACGCACTCGGCGACGCTCGAAGACGTTTTCGTGTCGCTGACCGGCCGCCAGTTGCGGGAGGACTAATGGCGGATCGCGACAGACCTCTCGTTCAGCTCATCACCGTTCGATTCAAGGAATACACGCGCGAACCGGAAGCGCTGTTCTGGTCGTTCGGATTTCCGATTCTCTTGGCCATCGGTCTGGGCATTGCCTTTCGTGCCAAGCCGCCGGACGTCGTGCACGTGGCGGTGGTGAACGGTTCCGCGCAGGCGACGACGGTCACGGCATCGTTGCGGCGTGATTCGGCGTTGGCCGTCGAAGCGATGCCGCTCGACAGCGCGCGTCTGGCGCTGCGAAGCGGCCGGGTGGCCGTCGTCGTCGAACCGAGCGGCGACCATACCATCGCCTACGAGTACGACGACACGCGTCCGGACGCGCGGACGGCGCGACTCATGGTCGACGATGACATCCAGCGCGGCGCGGGGCGCACCGACTTGCTGTCGTCGAGCGAGCGCCACGTCCGCGAAGCAGGATCCCGCTACATCGACTTCGTCGTGCCGGGCTTGCTCGGGATGACGATCATGGGCGGCGGCATCTGGGGACTTGGATTCTCGATCGTCGACCAGCGGCGGCGAAACCTGCTCAAACGCCTCGTCGCGACGCCGATGTCGCGCGCGGAGTATTTGGCGTCGTATTTGGCATCGCGGTTGGTGCTGTTGGCGATCGAGGGCATCGTGCTCCTCGGCGCGTCGCTGGCGCTGTTCGGGGTGCCGCTGCGCGGCGGACCGTGGTCGGTAGCGGCGATCATGATTCTCGCCGCGCTCGCGTTCGGCGGACTGGGATTGTTGATCGCCGCGCGGCCGACGACGATCGAGGGGGTTTCGGGGCTGATGAACCTCACGATGCTGCCGATGTGGGTGCTGTCCGGAGTGTTTTTTTCGTCGGAGAATTTTCCGCGCGTCGTGCAGCCGTTCATCAAGATTCTTCCTCTCACGGCGACGAACGACGCGCTTCGAGCAAACATGCTGCGAGGCGTGCCGCTTCTGTCGCTCTGGCCGCAGCTGCTCGTGCTCGTCGCGTGGATGATCGTGTGTTTCGCGATCGCGCTTCGAATCTTCCGATGGCGATGACCGGAGATTTTCCGCGCGACGAGCTGCTCGAGCAGGGACGGACGGTGCTCGACTGGATCGCCGATTATCTCGACACGCCCGAACGCTTTCCGGTCGTGTCGCGAGCTCGGCCGGGCGAGATTCGCGCGAAGCTGCCGGTGTCGCCGCCGGCCGCCGGCGAACCGCTCGCCGCGATTCTGCGCGACTTCGAGACGACGATCGTTCCGGGGATCACGCACTGGAACCATCCATCGTTCTTCGCCTACTTCGCCACGTCGGCGGCGGTACCGGGAATTCTGGCCGAGATGCTGACGGCGACGCTCGACGTGAAGGCGATGCTTTGGAAGACGTCGCCCGCGGCGACGGAGCTCGAGCAAGTCGTGACGGATTGGCTGCGCCAGATGCTCGGGCTGAGCGACGGCTGGTTCGGCATGACGACCGACACGGCATCGATGTCGACGATGCTCGCGGTCGCCGCCGCGCGCGAAGCACGTCCGGGGCTGGCGATTCGTGAACGCGGCATGGCCGGGCGAACGGACCTGCCGCGCCTGCGGGTCTACGCGTCGGAGCACGCGCACTCGGCGATCGACAAAGCGGCGATCGCGCTCGGGCTCGGGCTCGAGAATCTCGTGCACATCCCGAGCGATGCGGCATTCCGCATGCGTCCCGACCTGCTCGCATCGGCCATCGAGTCGGATCGCGCGCAGGGGTTCGTGCCGTTGGCATGCGTCGCGACGGTGGGAACGACGAGCACGGCGAGCATCGACCCCGTGCCGGCGCTCGCCGACATCTGCCGAAAGGAAGGAGTGTGGCTGCACGTCGACGGCGCGTACGGAGGCGTGCTGGCGATCGCGCCCGAGTTTCGCTGGGTGCTCGACGGCGTGGACGGAGTCGACTCGTTCGTCGTCAATCCCCACAAGTGGCTGTTCACGCCCTTCGATTGCTCGGTGCTCTATCTCAAACGCGGCGACGTTCTCAAACGGGCGTTCTCGCTCGTGCCGGAGTTTCTCGTCACACGCGAGCAGGAAGAGGTGGTCAACTACATGGACTACGGCGTGCAGCTCGGACGCCGGTTTCGGGCGCTCAAGCTGTGGATGATCATTCGCGCGTTCGGCGTCGATGGACTCGTCGAGCGGCTACGAGCGCACTGCGCGCTCGCGCGCGAGCTCGCGAGGTGGGTGCGGGAAACGGCGGGCTGGGAAGTCGTGGCGCCGGTCGATTTCTCACTCGTGTGCTTTCGCTTCGCGCCCGAAGGCGTCAGCGAAACGGAACGCGACGAGATCAACCAGTCGATCATGCACGCGGTGAACGCGGGCGGAGAAGCGTATCTGTCTCACACGAAGTTGAACGGGCGGATCGTGCTCCGGTTCGCGATCGGCAACATTCGGACGACGCACGCGCACGTGCTCAAGGCATGGGAGCTTTTGAAAGCCGAAGCCCGAAGGAGCCAAGACGCGAAACGGCCAACGGCCGAACGGGCCAAATAGCGACTTCCGGACTTCGAGAGCACCGAAAAAAACGGCGTCAGAGGCGAGTCGAACTCATCGCTCTGACGCCGTTTCGAAGTTTGGAAGTTTCGGATCTCGGAAGTCTCGGATCTCGGAAGTCTCGGAGATCGGACGTTTCGGAGTTCGGAACCTTCGGAGTTTGGGGCTTTACTCGTGCGCGGCCAGCTTGTCCGTGAAGAAGGTCGGGAAGTTCTTCTTGAGGTTGACCACCTTCGGCGCGTCGTTGATCACGATGTACGGCTGGTCGGGATGCAGCTCGGCGTAGTTCTGGTGGTAATCCTCGGCGCGATAAAAGTTCTTCAACTTCGCGACCTGCGTGACGATCGGCTTCGCGTACAGGTGCGACGCGTTCAGCTGACCGATGTACGCCTGCGCCATGTCCTTCTGCTCGTCGTTCATGTAGAAGATCGCTGATCGATACTGCGTGCCGACGTCCGGGCCTTGCCGGTTGAGCTGCGTCGGGTCGTGCGCGACGGTGAAGAACACCCGCATGAGATCCGCAAACGACACCTGCGACGTGTCGAAGACGACGCGCACCGACTCAGCGTGACCCGTGGCTCCCGAGCTGACTTCCTCGTAGTCGGGCTTGTCCTTCCAACCACCTGCATAGCCCGACGTCGCGCTGACGACGCCTTTCACATGCTGAAATACGGACTGAATACCCCAGAAGCAGCCGCCGGCGAACACGACCGTTTGCGTCTTCGGCGGCGGGGCCGCATGGGGGGGCTCGATCGGGCGCGCCGCGGCGGCGGTCGCCGAGACCGCCGCAAGAACACCGGCGCCGATGAGTCCGCGAGTCAAACCGCGCATCATGATTCCATCCTCCGTTCCTTTGAGTCGTTCAACGTTCTTTCCGTTCGGCCGAACCGCCCGCGGCCTCGGCATCCTCCGGGCCTCCGGGCGCGCGCATCTCGGTCGTATCGCCCGAAGCCAGCACTTCCACCACTTCATCGGGAACGTGTCTGGCGCGCACGATCCAGAATCCGATGATCAATAGCAGAACGATCAACGCGATCAAATAGTTCTCGTAACGCCGGACGTGTCCGAGAACGATCAACGTCGTTTCCCCGAACGCCCAGCCGATCGCCGTAAAGAAGACTGCCCACGTGATACAGCTGATGGCGCTTCCGATCAAGTAAACCGGCAAAGGGACGCGAGCCGCCCCGCACGCGATCGGAAGGGTGAGTCTCAATCCATACGCCCACCGGACTGCCATGGATGCACGCCAGGGATGCCGTCGGACGATCCGGAACGTCCGGACCATCCACTCGCGAAGCCGTGGCCATCGCCGCCGAGCCCATCGGCCTTGCCAGCGACCCACATAGTACAACCCCAGGTCGGTAAGCCACGTTCCGAGCGCTATCGAAAGCATGACGGTCGACAGGTGCAGATAGTGGTCGTGCGCCATCAGACCGCCGATCAGAGGCGTTGCCTCCTCGGTCACGATGCCGGTCGCGCCGAGCGTGATATAGGCCCAGAGTGTGTGGAGCGCGGCCGCGGCCTGCGGATGTCGCGTCGCGATCTGCAAAAACGCCAAGATGGGCGTCACCTTCGAGCCGATTGAGGAGGCGTGGAAACGAATCGCGGCTCAGGGCGCGATCGACGCGAGCGCGGGCGGGTCCGCCGGGCGGAGCGCGTCGAGGCGGGCGCGAAGTTCCGCCTGCAGGCGTCGGGCGATCGGGCCGGGCTTGCCATCGCCGACCGGGTTGCCGTCCACTCGAACGAGCGGCATGACGTCAGTCGTCGTGCCGACGAGAAACAGCTCCTCGAGGCGAGGAATCTCGCGCGCGCCGAACGCGTCCTCGCTCACCTGAATCCCCAAGGACCGCGCGATCTCGAGCACAATCGCGCGCGTCACGCCGGGAAGAATGAGGTTATTCGTCTGGTGAGTCCGCAGCACGCCGTCCAATACGCCGATGACGTTCGTGTGCGAGCCCTCCGTCACCACACCGTCGCGCACCAGAATCGCCTCGATGGCGTGTTGCTCCTCGGCCGCCTGCTTGGCGAGGACGTTTGGCAGCAGCTGCACGGACTTGATGTCGCATCGGAGCCAGCGGACGTCGGGCATCGTGATGCATTCGGCGCCCCGCTGGCGGATTTCCTCCGGAGTGTTGAGACGATTGACGGTCGCGTATATGGTCGGCGACACGGTCCCCTTGGGGAAATGGTGCGTTCGCGGCGCCACGCCCCGCGTGACCTCGACGTAGAACGTCGCGTCACCGTGGAGAAGATCGGAATCGGTGAGGAGCCGCCGCGCGATGTCGTGCAGACGAGGCGTCGTCGCCACGTCGGGACGCGGTATTTTCAGCTCGTCCAATCCGCGCTGCAGACGCGCGACATGCCGCTCACTCTCGAACAACGAGCCACCGACCGCGCGCCATACTTCATACACTCCGTCGCCGAACACGAAGCCGCGGTCGTCGACCGGAATGGAGGCGGCGGAGCGAGGTAGGAAATGGCCGTTGAGATAGGCGAGCACGTGACCGGAGGGAGCGAAAGGGATTCAATTAGAAGGTAAGTTGGGTCGGGCACACAGCACATGTCCAACGTCATTCTCGAAACGAAGCGCCTACGGCTGCGTGAGCTCGCGCCGACCGACCTGGATTTTGTCGCCTCGATGCTCGGCGACGCCGACGTCATGCGTTACTACCCGAGGCGCCTGGATCGCGCCGGCGCGCAGGTGTGGATGGAACGCCAACAAATGCGGTACGAGCGCGACGGACACGGCCTGTGGCTCGTTCTCGATCGAGAGACGGGCGAACCGATTGGGCAGGTCGGGCTCGTCACGCAAGAACTGAAAGGACTTCCGCGGCCGACCTATCCGGAAATCGGCTATCTGTTGCACCGATCGTATTGGCATCGCGGTTTCGCCACGGAGGCCGCGCTCGCCGTGCGCGACTACGCGTTTCATACGCGCGGATACGATCAGGTGATCTCACTGATTCGGGCGGTCAACCAGCCGTCCCAAGCCGTGGCGAGACGACTCGGGATGTCGATCATCGCCGAGACCGAGTTCGCCGGCACGCCTCATCTGGTGTTCGGGCTGAGCGCGGCGTCGATGAAGCCTTGAAGTGCCGACGTTGTCGCCTCACGGAATCTTTACATCTGTCTCAATGAAAGACGTTCGGTTCAGGGTCGTCTTGCAACCCGTGGAGCTTGGCTCTCCATTCCGATCATGAGACTCGCCTCCGGTCGATCAATCGGCATTGGTTTGGCCGTCGCAGTCCTCGGCGCGCCGTCGGTGTCGGCCGCGCAGGCTGGACGGGTTTCCAGAGCGGATTCCGCGCTCCTGCGCCGCATTCTTTCAGCGGAGGATCGGCGCGACGCGGCCGACCCGGCGCTCAAGGAGGGCGCCGAGAGTGGAAACGTGCGCGTGCGCGTTTTGGCACGTCGAGCGATCGGCCGAATCGGGGATCCGCGATTCGCCGCGCGCGATTCGCTCCCGCCACTGCCCGCGCCGATGACCTGGCCCGAGCCGGCGTGGCGTCTCCGCTATCGCGCGCTGACCGCCCAGTCCGACTGCGGCGCCATTCGCGCGGCGTTGGCCGACAGCACGTGGCAGGTGCGGCTTCACGCAGCCGATTTGGCCGGGCAGGCGTGCGGCAGCGACACGACGGTCGGTGGATTACTCGAGCGGTGGATCGCGCTGCTCCCGCCCGACGCGTCGCAGCGTGTTCGCGGTGGCGTGGCGTGGCAGGCGGCCGCGCACGCGATCGTCGCGCTCGCGCGGGTCGAACCGGCGGATGCGCGGCGCCGACTCCCGGCGCTCGCCACGCACCGGCAATGGCAGGTGCGGATGTACGCCGCGCGGGCGGCCGGGGTCCTCGCGGATACGGCGTCCCTGCGCAAGTTGGCGGGTGACGCGAACGACAACGTGAAGGAGCGAGCGATCGACGCGTTGAGCGCGCTCACCGGGCACGCCGACGACAAGATTTTTCTTGCCGTAGTAAATTCGCCCAGCGCCGGCGCTCAGGCCGTTCGTGCCGCGGCGCGCGCGCTCCTCGGCTCGTCCGATCCGGGCGCGCACGCCGCCGAGAATGCCGCGTTCCTGCGGTGGGTGGCGCGTGACAACGCCTCGGCCCGGGACGCGCGCGTCGCCCTTCTCGCCGCCGCCGGACGGCCGGCGAACGACGACCGGCCGCCAACGACGCGCGTCGATCTGCCCGCGCGCGCGGTGGCGTTGGCGCTCGGCGCAGACGCGCGGGTGCGCGTGACCATGGCGAGGGAGAGCGGCGGCGGATCGTTCGTCGTGCGGATGCGCGGCGACGTCGCGCCGATCACGGCGGCACGGATCCTCGCGCTCGTTCAGACCGGCTACTACAACGGATATGGCTGGCACCGCGTCGAGCCGGACTTCGTCATCCAGGGCCCGAGCCACGGTGACAACGAGTACGTCGGGTACTCGCGCTTCTTTCGCGACGAGCTCGGACCCGTGCCACACGTTCGTGGCACGGTCGGCATGAGCACGCGCGGCCATGACACCGGCGACGGCCAGTGGTTCGTCAACCTCCGCGACAACCTTCGGCTCGGCCGCGACTACACGGTGTTCGGCGAGGTGGTCGAAGGAATCGACGTCGTCGACGGCATCCTCGAAGGCGACGTGGTCGCGCGCATCGAGGAAATCCGGTAACGGGCATGGCGAAGCACCCTCGGACGTCGCGCGAACGCTACCTCGGGTTCGTCGAGGACTATCGGCGCCGCCGCCTCGACGAGCCGACGGAAGCGAACGGCGCCAAGCCGGCCGACGCGCCCCCGGTGGAGCAATCGCCCAAGGCGGAGCGCGAGAAAAAGAAGGCGGCGCGCCGCGTCTACGTCCGCGCGTACCTGCGCTGGTTGCGGCCGCACCGGTTCGCAATCGGCCTGGTGTTTACGCTGGCGCTCGTGCGGGCCGGACTCGAGATGGTCGAGCCGCTGTTCATGCGGTTCATCATCGACCACGTGCTCTTGAATCGCGCCCTAGACACGGCGTCGCGTCTCGTCCGGTTGCATTTCGCCGGCCTGACATTCCTCGGCGTGATCGTCGTGTCGAGCGCGATCAACGTCTTCAAGGACTATCGACAGCGGAAACTCAACGTCCAGGTCACGCTGTCGCTGCGGCGGTCACTCTTTCACCGGCTGCTGCATCTGCCGCTGTCGAAGCTGTGGGACATGAAGACCGGCGGCATCCTGTCGCGCATCACCGGCGACGTGGACACGACGACGGGTCTGCTGCAAATGGCGGTGTTGTCGCCGCTGATCTCGGTCGTGCGCCTGGTCATCGCCGTCGCCGTGCTGCTGGCGCTGAACTGGCGCCTCGCGCTCACCGCCCTCGCGTTGATCCCCGGCGTCGTGCTCATGAGCTTCACGTTCGCGCGGCGCGTGCGGCCGATCTACCGCTCGCTGCGCAAGGACGCCGAGGAGATCGACGGCCGCGTCGGCGAGACGTTCTCGGGAATCCGCGTCGTGCGGGCGTTCCGGCGCGAGACGGGCGAGTTGCTCGAGTACATGCGCGGCAGGCACACCGTGCTGCGAAAGGAGTTGTTCGCGCAACGCCGCGAGCTCGCGCTGTGGACCTCGTGGGGACTGCTGCTGAGCATCGTGAACGTGGTGATCGTCTGGTATGGCGGCTGGCTCGAGATCGCGGGACGCGCGTCGATCGGCGACATCATGGCGTTCCAGTGGTACACGTTCTTGCTGCTCAATCCCGTCTGGAACATCGTGAATTCGTTTTCCGAACTTCAGCGGTCGCTCGCCGCCACCGAGCGCGTGTTCGACGTGTTGCAGATGGACGCCGACAAGCCCGATCGGCCGGACGCGCGCGCCGCGCCGCACGTCGTGCGCGAGATCCGCTTCGAGCAGGTCGAGTTCGAGTATCGCCCGGGGACGCCCGTCGTGCGCGATTTCACCGTCACGGTGCCGGGCGGCTCGGTCGTCGCGCTCGTCGGACGCAGCGGCGCCGGCAAGACGACGGTGACCGATCTCGTCGCGCGATTCCACGACCCGACGCGCGGACGGATCGTCGTCAACGGCACCGACATCCGCGACCTCAAGCTTCGGACGTATCGTGACCTGCTCGCCATCGTCCAGCAGGACGTCTTTCTCTTCGACGGCTCCGTGCGCGACAACATCGCGTACGGCCGCCACAACGCGACCGACGCGGAGATCGAGGACGCGGCGCGGCGAGCCAACGCGCACGAGTTCATCGAGCGGCTGCCGGAGCGCTACGACACGTTCATCGGCGAGCGCGGCGTGAAACTCTCCGGCGGACAATGCCAACGGCTCGCGATCGCGCGCGCGATCCTGGCGTCGCCGCAGATCCTCATTCTCGACGAAGCGACGAGCAATCTCGACACGGAGAGCGAACAGCTCATCCAGGAGTCGATGGGATCGTTGCTCGCCGGGCGAACCACGTTCGTCATCGCGCACCGGTTGTCGACCGTGCGACGCGCCAATCTCATTCTCTTGATGGAAGACGGGCGCGTCATCGAGCGCGGCACGCACATCGAATTGATGGAAACCCGCGGCGCCTACTCTCAAATGGTTCGCCGCCAGATGGACGTGCCGGGCGAAGAGCTGATCAGTGAAGGTGCAAACTGACGCTGCCCGCCGGCGCGGCGGCCGCTTCGGCGCTGTCCGCCGTGTGCGCGATCGTCACCAACGTGATGCTCGAATCGCCGGCCGCGATTTGGTCCCGCACGACGACCTTCGCGTCGGCGTAGTGACCCTGTTCGACGAGCGTTTCGGCCAACTCGCGCGCGGCGTCGGTCTGATGCGCCTGTTGCTCGAGACTCAGCCGCAACTGCGACGTCGCCGCAGAATCCTCTTCGAGGGTGCGAAGCAGGATACCGAGCTGATAGTGGACGCGCCACGGTTCGGATGCGCCGGGGAGACTTTGCTCGATCTCTTTGGTGAGATCGGCCGCCGCGGCGGCCTTGGCCCGCTGCACACGAAGGCTCCGCGGCGCGTCGTGTGCGCTCACGATCCAGATGTGCGCCGCGTTCCGCCAGTCTCGCTGGCGCGCCGCGCTGCGGCCGATGCCGAGCAGCGCGAGCACGCCGCAGGCCGCCGCAAGGCCGCGGAGAGCCAACTTCGGGCTCCACGTGAATGCTCGAGCGAGCAGCGAAGCGGCGCCGCAAACCGCGATGACCATCCCGACGCTGGGAAGAAACAACGTCCGCTCGGCGAGCACGATGCTCGTCGGCACGACGTTGCTCACCGGGAAAATCGCCACCGCGCACCAGAGCAGCCCGAAACTCACCACCGACGCGCGACGTCGCGCGGCCACGATGACGGCGACCGTCGCCATGAGCAGCGCGAGGCCGAGCCACTCGTGTGAGCCCATGGCGGTCGAGGCCACGATCTCGTTCGGCGAGTAGTCGATCTGGAGATGCGCGGGCCAAAGGAGCAGCCGAAACCACTTGGGCACGACCTGCAGCATGGTCAGCATTCGTCCGCCGAAGCTCGCGCCGACGAGCGCCTCGGCCGTGAACGCGCCAATGAAGCGGCCGGCGAGAACGAGCGTGCGAATCGCCATGAGCACGACGGCGACCGCGCCGAGCGCCGCGTATCCGCGCCAGAGGGCACGACCGCGCCTCATGAGAGACTCGCCGTCGATGAGAAGAAGCTCGGCGGCCAGGAGAAGCCCCGGCAGCACGAATCCATTCTCTTTCGTGAGAATCGCGAGCGCGTAGAGCAACGCGAGCACGGACCAGTCGCCCACGCCGAGCGATCCAGCGCCCCGCTTGTCGATGTAACGGCAGACGGCGGCGAGCGAGAGGACCGCGACGATCAACTCACCCTGATTCACTCCCTGCACCACGGCTTCGACGTGAACCGGATGCGCCGCGAAGAGAACGCCGGCCGCCAATGCCGCGCCGCGTGACATCAGACGGGAGGCGAGCGCGAAGACCAGCAGCGCCGTCAACGCATAGAGCATGATGCTGACGAGGCGGAAGACGAGCGGCCCTCCGTCCCCGATGACGTACTGGAGCGCGAGCGACAACGACGCGACCGGCCGATACAGATCGGGCAAGTGAGGGGGCGCCCAGTACGGCGTCGTCAAGAACTCGAGCCATCGGCCCACGTTCACGATGCGATCGTCGTGGAGGATGACGAGAATGTCGTCGTACGCGAAATCGTTGCCGATGCCGGCGATCGACGCGGCGAGCGCGGTGAACGCGACGAGCAGGCGCTGCTGACGGAGGGTCTGTTTTTCGACGGATGGCATGAGGCTGTGGCGAACCGGACCTTCCAATACCGCTCCGGAGCCGCAGCCGTTGGGTCCGTACGGCCGTTACACGCGGACGAACCGCCGTCGTTCGGCCATTTCGACGATCGCGTCCTCGAATTCGCGCAAACACGCCTCGACGCCGCCGACCGAGTGGTCGCCCATGTGCCCCACGCGGACCGTCGTGTCGCGCAAGGGGCCATACCCGCCACCAAGCGTGAAGCCGCGGGCCTTGACCGCCTCGATCATTTCGGGGCCGTGCATCCCCGTCGGCAGCGAGATGACGGACACCGTCGGTGATCGCATGCCCTCCGGCGCGACGATGCCGAGGTTGAACCCGCGCCGTCGCGCGACTCCCTCGACCCAGTCGATCGTCGCGTCGCGCATCGCCAGATGCCGCTCCCAACGCTGCTCGATCCCTTCGCGCCCGATATCCCCCATCTGCGCTTCGAGCGCGTAGAGCAACGATGTTGCCGGCGTGCTGGGCGTCTGGTTCAAGTTCGCGAACTTCTCGTACTGCAGCACGTCGAAGTAGAAGCCACGATCACGCACGGAGGCGGCGCGCTCGACGTACTCGGTGGACGCGACCGCGAACGAGAGCCCGGCCGGCAGCGCGAGAGCCTTTTGCGACCCGGTGAGCACGAAATCGAGCTGCCACGCGTCGACCATGAGCTCCGCGCCGCCGGCCCCCGACACGCTGTCGACGATCGCCATGGCGCCGTATCGGTGCGCCAGTTCGGACACGGCATGCACGTCGGTGAGAACACCGGTCGATGTTTCCGAGTGCGCGACCGTTACCGCCGCGTACTGTCGGCGGCGAAGTGCGCTTTCGACGACGTTCAGCTCGAAGGTGGCGCCCCACGGCACCGACACGCGATCGACTTCGCGGTCGCACGACTCGGCGACCGCGGCGAAGCGCTCCGAGAAGCCGCCGTTCACGAGCGCGAGAATCGCCCCCCCGCGGACGTTGCGGATCGCCATCTCCATGAAACCGGTGGCCGACGTCGCGCCCACGTACACAGGGCGCGCCGTGAGCAGCACGTCGCGCAGGCCTGCCTCGATGCGCGCGAACATCGCCTCGAACTCTCGTCCGCGGTGCGGGATCACCGGACGCGTGAGTTGGGCGAGAATCTCGGGGCGAATCTCCGTTGGGCCCGGAACGAAGAACGTCCCGAATTCCGGCTCAGCCATGCCCAAAGTTACACCGAGTCGCGACCGGTCGACGGACGGTCATCGGCGAGTGAGAACTCGTCCGGCGAACACGTTCGCGAAAGTGCCCCCGTCGATCGCCGGCGTGCCGTTCACGAGCAGATAACGAACCCCCACGGCGAGCACCGTCGGTTGCTCGTACGTCGAGCGGTCCGCGAACGTCGATTCGTCGAACACGACGACGTCGGCGAACCCGCCTTGCGCGATACGCCCCCGGTCCTTCAGGCCGAGGATCTCCGCGGTCTCGGCGCTGCTCCGCTGAACCGCGCGCTCGAGCGTCAGCACGTGCTTCGTCTCGACGTAGTCGTGGAAGAGCTTCGGAAACGTGCCGTACTTGCGCGGATGGCCGTCGCTCCCATCGGACCCGGTCACGACGAAGTCCTGCTTCATGAAGTTCTCGATGTCCTTCTCGTTCATGTTGAACGACGCGACGCCCGGATCCGCGCCGGCGGTGATGATCGCCAGCGCCGCCTCGACGGGCGACGTGTTGCGGCGCTGGGCGATCTCATCGAGCCGTTTGCCGAGCAGACTCGTGTCACGTGTCGACGAGATGAGCAGCGAATGCGCCCCGTTTCGCCGCTTGAGGTTCGCCTCCATCTCGGCGACGAGTCGCGCGCGCGTTGCGGGATCTTTCGCGCGGGCGCGCAGCGAGTCGCGTCCGCCCGCTTCGGCCCAGCGCGGCAGCAGTGAGGCGCCGAGGCTCGTGCCCGACGCCGTGTACGGATATTGATCCGCGGTGACGTCGAGCCCCGACGCGCGCGCCTTCTTGATGATGCCGATCACGCTGTCGCTCTGACCCCACACGTCGGTGCCGAGCGCTTTGATGTGCGAGATGTGGATCGGCAAACGCGCCTCGCGTCCGATGCGAATCGCTTCGTTGACCGCGCCGACGAGGCCGATCGTGTACGAGCTCTCGTCGCGCAGGTGCGAGTCGTACAGGCCGCCCTTCGCCGCGGCGACCTTGGCGAGCGCGATCACTTCGTCGGTCGTCGCGTAGCTGCCCGGCGCGTAATAGAGTCCGGTCGACATCCCGATCGCGCCCTCATCCATTCCGCGCGCGACTATCGCGCGCATCGAATCGAGCTGCGCGGGCGTCGGCGCCGACGACGACATCCCGAGCACCGCGCCGCGCACCGAACCTTGTCCGATGTACACGGCCGCGTTCGTTCCGATGCCGCCCTTTCGCCATCCGTCGAGCGTCCGTCCAATCTCGATCGACCCGCCGCCGTCGTTGTTCGTGATGACGGTCGTGACGCCCTGCATGAGATACGCGAGGTTGGCGTGACGCTCCGGCGACGACAAATCCGCCTGCGTGTGTGTGTGCGGATCGATGAATCCCGGCGCGACGATGAGCCCCGTCGCGTCGATCGTACGCCCCGCCGTCACCCGACTCGCCGACCCGTCGCCGACGAACGCGATTCGATCGCCGGTGACCCCGACATCCGCCCGGCGCCTCGGCGCCCCGCTCCCGTCAACGAGCGTTCCGCCGCGAATGAGAATGTCCACGCGCTGCTGCGCGCTGAGCAGCGCGGGCAGGAACACGCACAGCGCCGCGCCGAGTGCCAGGTATACGCGAGTGAGTTTCACGCGTAGACGATGTCGCATTTCATGTCGCGGCGCGAGGGCGCCGGCGTGGGACTTCGTGGCCGATTCAGTTCTGTATTCGGTAGCCCGTCTTCCGGACAGTGAGGATGTGCCGAGGCTCGGCCGCGTTGTCCTCGAGCTTGCGTCGCAGCTCGGCGACGTGCGTGTCGACCGTGCGGCTGTACACCTCACCCGAGTATCCCCAGACCTCCTCGAGCAGCTCACTCCGCGACGCAACCTGGCCGCGGCGCTGCAACAGCGCGATGAGCAGGTCGTATTCCTTGGGTCGAAGCGCGACGGCGCTCCCGGCGCGTTGCACCGTGTGCGTGCGCGGATCGACGCACACGTCGCCGAACGTCACCGGCGCCGCGAGCTTGGCGACCGAGCCGGCGGCCGAGGCCCGGCGAAGCAGCGCGTCTACCCGCGCGAGGAGCTCGAGCAGGCCAAACGGTTTGGCGACGTAGTCGTCGGCGCCGAGGCGGAAGCCGAGCACCTTGTCCGCTTCCTCGCCACGCGCACTCAGGATCAAAACGGGCGTGCCGATGCCTTCCTCGCGAAGCGAGGCGAGGACGCGGTAGCCGTCGACCCCCGGCAGCATCAGGTCGAGGATGATCAAGTCGGGCGACGCAGACCGCGCGAGCGAAAGACCCGTTGGTCCATCCCCCGCGACCGCGACGTCGTAGCCCTCGATCTCGAGGTTGTTTCGCAATCCGGTCGCCAGGTTGCGATTGTCCTCGATTACCAGTATCCGAGTCACTGGTGGACAGGTGGACGGGTGGACGGGTGGACGGGTGACGCCGCGGACCTGTCCACCTGTCCACCTGTCCACCCGTCCACATTGTGTTCATCCGTGAAACCGGCCGCTCGCGGCGCGGCGTTCAGTTCGATCACGACCCGCGCACCCTTTTTCGGCGCGTCCTCGATCCAACTGTCGCCGCCGTGCAAACGGGCGAGCTCACGAACCACGTAGAGGCCGATTCCGCTTCCGGCGACGGAGGAGTTCGCGTGGCGGTCGAGACGATAGAACGATGTCCACACGCGCTCACGATCGCGCTCGGGAATTCCCTCGCCTTCGTCGTCGATCCATACGCGCACCCGATCGCCGCGCGGCAGCGTTCCCACCGTGACGGTCTGCGGGCGGGCGCCGTATTTCACCGCGTTGTCGAGGAGATTGAGCACCATTTGCCGCAGCGCGTCGCGGTCGGCCATCGCGAACACATCGGGCGCGAAACTCGTCGCCAGATGGACGTCCGACGCGGCAGCCAGCGGCTTCCAGTCGTCGATGATCTCCTGCACCGCGCGATTCAGATCGATCGGCTCAGGACCGAGCCGCGTCATCTGCCGCTCGGCGCGGGAGAAGTGAAGAATGTTCTCCACAAGGTGCATCAGCCGGCGTCCTTCCTGCACGATCACCCCCGTCGCGGCGTGCCGCTCCTCCTCCGTGCGCACGCGGCCGAGGTTCAGCGTTTCGGCGAACAGAAGAATTTGCGAGAGCGGGGTGCGCAGCTCGTGCGAGACGCTGGAGATGAAATCCGAACGGAGGCTGGACAGCTCGTGCTCGCGGCGAAGCTGGAGCACAGTCAGCACGACCATCGCTGCCGTCAACGTGAGAAGTCCGACGAGGATCGGCACGCGTGACTCGGGCAGCGCGCCCAGCGCAAGCAACTCGACGGCGCGCGGCCGAATCGCCGCGTGAACCGTGAGTCCGCCAACCTGCTCGAACGAGACGTCGGCCGAGTACGGCGATGTGCCGAGGCCTCCAGCCTGAAACACGGGCTGTTTGCTCGCATCACGGACGTCGATCGAAAGGATCGAGTCGTTCGGCTCGCCGCCGGTCGCCGACACCGGCAGCAGCGCACGCCGCGACGCGACGTCGCGGATCATCGACGAGCCGACGGCGTCGCGGCACGTGCGAATGCCGTACGCGGCGATCGGCGCGCGGTGCTCGGCATACTTCACCGAGTATGCGATCGCGATCGGCGTTTCGTTGGGAAGGCTGCCGAAGATGACGGCGTAGTTCCAGTCCGGCTGATAGATCGTGCGAAAGTGGTTGACGATCGTGTCGGCGAGCCACTTTCGCATCGCGCTCGAAGTGTTCGCCCCGGCCGTCGCCAGCGATCCATCGCCGAGGTCCACCCGGAAGTAGAAGCGCGACGAATCGTTGCCCGACGGACAGCGCAGCGCACCATCGGCCGTCGACGTCAGGACGCTCGGCCCGGGGAGCAGCTCGAACGGTGTCGTCGCGCGGGCGCGCGTGATCGGATCGAGCGCGGTGCCGAGGGCGGTCTGGAGTTCGTCGTTGACGCCGGCGACCAGTTCCCAGGCGGCGACCGCGGCGTAGTCGTGGAGCGCCCGCTCGGCGGTGGCGCGGTGCGATACCGCGGCCTCGTGAGCCTCGTAGGCAAGCATCGTCGCGAGCACGAGCGTGCACGCGAGCAGCGACGCGAGCAGCATCGCGCGCGAGCGACGAAGTCCGTGCCGCTGCGGGAGGAGCTTGGACGAGGCCATTCCCCGCAAATCTGCCCGCGCGCGCAGCGGCCGGGCAACCGGATGTGTCCGTTTCGGGGTGAACTTCTAACAGACCTCTGACACGCCCCGCTGGGGAGCGAGCGCGCTGGTCGGCCCGCTACCCGGGATTAGGCGCGCGCGACGCGGAGCACCTCGTCGAGCGACGTGACGCCCTCGCGCGCCGCACGAAGACCGTCGTCGAGCAGCGTGCGCATTCCCTTCGCGACCGCCATCGCCCTGAGCTCCTCCGACCCGCGCCGCCGCTGGACTTCGAGGCGCAACTCGTTGTCCATGACGAGGAGCTCGTAGACGCCCGTACGGCCGCGATAGCCGGTGCCGCGACACTCGGCACAGCCCGCGCCCTTCCAGGTACGCGTGAGACCGAGCGCTTCGACGTCGAGACGTCGCGCGACCGCCTTGTCGGGGCGCGTTTCCGTCTTGCAGTTCGGGCAGATGACGCGCACGAGCCGTTGCGCGAGCACGGCGTCCACCGTGCTGGCGACGAGATACGCCGCGATGTCGAGATCGAGGAGGCGCGTGAGCGCGGTCGGCGCGTCGTTGGTGTGAAGCGTCGAGAGAACGAGATGGCCCGTCAGCGCCGCCTGCGTCGCGATCTGCGCCGTCTCGGCGTCGCGAATCTCGCCGACGAGAATGATGTCCGGGTCTTGGCGAAGCAGCGATCGAAGCGCGGCGGCGAACGTGACGCCGACCTTTTCGTTCACGGGAACCTGCGGCACTCCCGAAAGCTCGTATTCGACCGGATCCTCCACCGTGAGAATCTTCTCACGTCCCGTGCGAATCATCTCGATCGCACCATACAGCGTCGTCGTCTTGCCGGAGCCGGTCGGACCGGTGACGAGCACGATGCCGTGCGGTCGCGACACGACCTCGGTGAAGAGCTCGAGCGTGTCGGCGGCCATGCCCAGCTCGGGGAGCGAGATGCGGCCGCGCTCCTTGTCGAGGAGACGCAACACGACACTCTCGCCGCGGAGCGTGGGAACGGTCGAGACACGCACGTCGACTTGGCGATTCTGCAATCGCAGCCGAATGCGGCCGTCCTGCGGCAGCCGCCGTTCGGCGATGTCCAGCTCGGCCATGATCTTCAACCGGCTGATGATCGCGGCGGTGAGGTGCACCGGAGGCGACGGCGCGTTCTGCAGCACGCCGTCGATTCGGTAGCGCACCCGCAGCCCGTCCTGATACGCCTCGAGGTGGACGTCCGACGCGCGCGCGTCGAGCGCCTCGATGAGCAACAGATTCACGAGCCTGACGACCGGGGCTTCGTTGGCCAGGTGCAGCAGGTCGTCGAGCGGGATCTCGTCCACGGAGACCGTCTGCGCCTCGCCCGTAAGCCCCGCGATCACGCCTTCGGCGGTCGCGGCTTCGGGTGCGTACACGCGGCGGATCGCCGTGCGGAGGTCGTGCTCGGCGAACCGCACCAGCGAGACGTGCGCGCCGAACAGAAGTCGCAGGTCGTCGAGCGCGAGCGGCTCGACGCGTTCGAGCCAGGTGCCGACCGTCACGTCGTCATCGGCCAGACGAACCGGCAGCACACCGTACTGCTCGAGCCAGTCGGCCGACAGCGCCGTCGTGAGCCGCTCGACCTCGAGCAGCTCCGTCGCCGAACGTTCCGTCTCGGGACGGTCCGCTATCGCCATCGAGAGCTGCCCGGCGGTTTCGGCGCCGCCAGCGTGTCGACCGGCGGCGGAGTCGTCGGCGTCGAATCGGGCGGCGCGGGTGGACGACGACGAAGCCGCGTGAGCGAATCCGTCTTGGCGGAGTCGGCTTGCTGCTTGATGGAATCGGACGGCGGCCTGGCGCCCGGAATCGCCGGTCGTGTCTGGACGTTCAGCGTGTCGGCCTTGGGCTGAATGTGCGGACCGACGTTCATCTGTTTGAGCAGGTCGCTGCCGTCGCGGACCGCGTTGCGCAGCTTGTCGATGTCCTCGTCGCTCGAGATGATGTGCGGCGTGAGGAAGAGGAACAGCTCGTTCGTCTCGTCGCTCTTCGAGTAATTCCCGAACAGCAGCGCGCCGATGAACGGGATGCGGCTCAACAGCGGAATGCCGCCCTGGTTGCCCGTACGCGTGTTGTCGGCGAGCCCGCCGATCACCGTCGTCTGCCCGTCGCGCACGAAGATCTGCGTCGTCGCTTCGCGCTTGTCGATCACGGGCGCATCGAACTGGACCTGGTTGGTGGCGCTGTTGTCCGTCTGCGACACCTGCAGGTTCACGTAGCCGTCGGGGTTGATCGTCGGCGTGATCGTGAGCGTCGTGCCGACGTCGATGTACTGCACCGTCTGCACGCGGCCCGTCGGATCGTTCGGCACCGTTTGCGAGATCTGCACGAACGGACGCGATGACCCGACGTTGAGCACCGCCTGACGGTTGTTCTGCGCGATGATCACGGGGAGCGACAACACGCGCACGTCGCCCCGTTGCTCGAGCGCCGCGATCGCGAGGTCGTAGCTCGTGCCGCCATGGCCGCCCGTGAGCTCGGCGATGAGATCCAACGCGCTGGCCTGCGACGGGGCCGTGACCGAGACGACGTTTCCGTGGCTGTCCCTGTTCTTCCCCACGCCCGACACGCCGATGTCGATCGACCGCGTGCGCTGCACCTCGGCGATCGTCACTTCGATCAGCACTTGCAGCGGTCGCAGGTCTACTCCGCCGATGATCTGCTGAAGGAGCGCCCAATCCGAGTCGGTCGCGCGAACGAGCAATGAATTGCTCGACTCTTCGGCGATGATACGGATGTCGCCGGCTTGCGACGAGAGCGCGCCGGCCGCCTGGATTGCGTTGGCGAGCACGTTGGCGACGGCGTTGTTCGCGATGCCCGCCGCGCCCGGATTGTTGCCGCCTACGCCGCCACCGCCCGCGACGCCGAAATTACCGCGGCCTGCTCCTCGGCCCGCGTTTCCGCCGCCGCCCGCCACGAATGGCGTGGCGATGTTGTTCGGTGGCGTGGTGAACGTCGTGAAACCGCCGTTGCCGTTCGGAATGGTCACGGTGTTGCCACGGCCGCCGGCGGTCGAGCTGTATCCGGTGAAGAGATTCGACAGCACGGGCGCGAGCTGTATGGCGCTCGCGTGCCGCAGACGGTACGTGAACACGTGCATCTGCTGCGCTTGCTGTTGCTGCGCGAGCTGTTGCGCGATGCGTTGCTCGGGCGTCGGCCCTGGTCTCACCGGTTCCGGCGCGGGACCGGAGATCTGAATCAGCGACGGCGTCTCCGTCACCTTGAGTCCGTTCGACTCGGCGACCGACTTGAGGAGCTCGATCATTCCTTCGCGCGTGACCGGCCGGCCCATGTGCACCGTCGTCTTCTGCGCGGGAATGTTGGTGAGCGACACGTTGATCTCGCCCGCCGCCGCCAGCGCGTCGAGAACGACCTTGAGATCCTGTTCCTGGAAATCGAGCGAGACGGCCCCCGGCGCCTTCTTCGTCGTGTCCGTCTTCGCCGGCTGACGGGCGGGGGGTTTCTGGCCGCCGGCGCCGCCGCGCTGCGCGAACGCCATGCGCGGCGGGGCCGCTGCGGCGCCGACGACGGCGCCCGCAATGAGGACTCTGTGAACAATGTGCATGGTCAGGATCCTGGCTTTGGTACGACGAGATCCGCTCGTCCGCCCGATGCGTTGATTATCGTCACCTTGCCTCGGTCGATCGCCTTCACGACCCATTCGCCGATCTTGTCGCCCACGCGCACGAGCGTCGGTCGATTGTCGCCCAATTGCAGCGTCGCGAAGCTCTTACCGTCGTTCGCGACGGCCGTCCCCAGCACGGTCGGTTTGGGCGGCTCGGCCGCCTGCTTCACTTCGGGCGTCTTTTCCCCGGGCATTCGATACGGCGCGGACGGCGCGCTGCGGTCCGACGAGAACAGGTCGCTCTCGACCGCCGCTTGAACGTCGGCAGGGCCCGGCGGAACCGCGCGCTTGATCGGCCCCCCGCCGCTGGACGACGGCGGCGTTTCGGGAAGCGGCTCCGCCCGTACGGCGTGCACGAGAGTCCAGGCAACGGTGGCGATCGCCGCGAGGAGCAGCACGATCGCGCCGCGCATGGCGGGCGTCTTCATCCAGGTTTGAACGTTGCTCATCGCTGCGGCACTCCCCCGCCGTTCGAGGCGGGGAGCGCGGCGACGGTGTGCGCCGCACCATCCGTCGACGCCGTCGACGATTCAGGCACGGCAAAGCCGGAGATCGTCGCCGCGATGGACAGCACTTCCATGTCCGTGTCGCCCGCTCTCGCCGACCGCGTGATGTCGAGCCGGTCGATTCTCACGAGCTTGTCCCCACGCTCGAGCGCCTGTAGGAACAAGAGCGTCCCGAGCAAATCGGATTCGGCCCGGATCTCGACGCGCAGCGTGCGCACACCGCTCGGCATCGGCGCGGCCGGGCGCGTGCTCGCGTCCTGCATGAATACGCGCGTCTTCCGAGCGACGTCTCCCAAATACGACGCCAACTCGGCGCTCGCCATGACGTCGTCCTTTCCCTCGAAGAGACGCGACCGCATGCTCTGCATCGCCGAGTCGGCGACGCGCCGCAGCTCCGGATTGCGCCGCGACTCGGCGACAGCGGTGCGCTCGCGCGCGAGCGTCGACCGCTCGGCGGCAAGTTGGTCCTGCGCGTCGGCAAGCGCGACGCGATACGGACGTACGACGTAGAGCGCGGACAGCGAGACGATGGTGATCGCCGCGCCCAGCGTGACGGTGCGTCGCTCGCGCGCGCTCAGAGTGCTCCACTTCATCGGGGCACCTCCGAGCGTCGCGCCGGCGGAGTTCGCGCCGCGGACGCGGGCGCGGTCGGCGACGGTTTCACCGATTCGACACGCGCCGCGATCGTGAAGTGCTCGAGTGCGGGGCCGTCCTCCTGCAACTCGCGGCGCACGGGCGCCGCCGACTTCACGTCCATGAACCCGCGCGTGCGTTCGATCGCGTCGAACACTCGCGCCGCGTGCCCCGCGAGGCCGTCGACGATGACAGAATCCTGCCGCGCGCGAATCGCGGTCAGATACGCCTCCTCGGGCACCGACTGGCTCAACGTCGAGATCACCGACGACCATCGTGGAGCCGTCGACTCGATCTGGTTCAACGCGAGCAGGTGCTTGTAAGTGGCGTCGACCGTCGTCCGCCCCACCATCGTCGCCGCCAACTGCGGTCGAAGCGCCTCGCGTTCGGCGCGCACCTCGGCGAGTTGATGACGCACGCCCCAGAGCTGGATTCCGGCCGCCGCGGCAAATAGCACGAGCGCCGCCGCGGCGACGATGCACGCCGCTTTTCGCGCGCCTGCCCGCTCGAGAGCAACGGAGTCTTCGCCGCGAAGCGCGGGGCCGACGGAGCTGCCGGCGAAGCGCGCCGCGAGAACGTCGGGTCGGTCGGACGCGCTGCCGGTGTCGCCGGCGCGCGCTGCCGAGAGTCCGAACGACGCCAGAGCCGCCGACAGTTCGCGCGCGGGACCCGTCGCGCCGAGCACTCCGGCACGCGCACTCGGCCCGCCGATGCTGTCGACGATCATCGCACCGTCGGACGCGCCCGCGCGGAATCGTCGAACTCCCGAGAGCCGGCCGTCGTCGAACTGCAACAAGTTCGTGCGATCGTCCTGCGCGACGAGCGCGTGTCCGCCTTGTCTGGCCAGCACGGGCCAGAGCGCGAACGCCGCGGCCGTCCAAGCCGTTTCCGCGGGTGCGATCGCGTCGACGGTCCATCCGGTCTGCTGCGCGGCGCCGCGAATGGCGGCGATGAGTCGCGCCGGTGCGGACGTAGCGACCACGGGTACCCGTGCGCGGCGCGCGCGACGGGCGGGCAGTGACACGCCGACGACTTGCGGCCCGCGAGCCTGGACGAAATAGCGCGACGCGTCGCGTGTGAGCGTGCGCTGCAACTCGTCGGCACGGAGCGGCGGGAGCTCGAGACGACGCACCTCGGCGAGCGGCGGCATCAACGACACGACGAGCGAACCGTTTTGCGCGCCGACCGCACCGGCGCCGCCGAGCGCACGCGCCAGCTCGGCGAGCGCGCCGGCGAGCGACGACCAGCCATTGTTCTCGCTCGGCGGTTCGAGTTGCGTGCGCCACGCGCCGTCGGCTGACCGAAGCTCCGGATGAACGGCCGTGAGCTCGTTCGCCGAGATCGCGATGGTAACGCGCTGCGCGCGGCGAGCGCCGCTCTCGGCGCGGGGTTGGCTCACCATGAGCGCGTCACCATTTCTTCGTCGTGACGTTGGCCACGTTTCCGCCGTTCGAGACGACGGCGATCAGCACGGTCGGCTGCGATTGCGGGCCGACGCGTGCGGTGATCGTGAGCTCAACTTGCGACGCGTTCACTTCAGTGCGGCCGCGCAGCGCGTTCACCGCCGCGGTGCTCGCCAGTTGTCCCGGCATCGGTCGGCCGCCGCGCCCCGCCGACGCGAAGATCTGCGACTGATCGGAGATGCGACGGCCTTGCGACCGCAGCTGAAGGATCTGGTTGAGCGTCGCGTCGGTCATCCCCGGCAGGGCGCGGAGCACCGGTACGGGCGCGTCGTTGAGATTGATCTGCCCCGCGCCACGCGTCGTGACGTACGGCGCGACCTCGGCGTAGATGTCCGGCGTCATCCCCATCACGTTCTGCAGTTCGCTGATGTCACTGAACAGCGTGTTGGCGGGCAGCGCCAGGATTCCGGCCTTGATGTAGTCGTCGCGCTCGGCGCCGCTCGGCCGCTTCACGCTGTCGGCGTCGCGCCAATCCATGATCGACTGCGCGAGTTGAGTAGACTTGGAGTAGTCGCTCAGCAGAAAGCTGAAGAATTGCTGCAGCTCCGTCTCGGTCGCCGTGTTGATGTTGAGCTTTTCGCCGAGGTCGTGCGCCTGGATCGCGACGGGAATACTGTCGACTTGCACCGTGCCCGTGTACAGCGAGTCCACGTTGGACCACGGGTCGCTCGCGGCGAGGCGCGCGAGGTTCGGATTGCTGCTGGACGGCGCGACGCGGATTGCGTACTCGAGCTTCGCCTGCGCGTAGGCGAGCGCACCCAGTGCGAGCGCGCGCTGCTGGCCGCGCTCGGACGCCGCGATGCCGAGTGTGCGCCGCTCCTTGGCTTCCATGCTGAACTGGAGCGCGACCGTCGCGATCGCGACGACGAGCCAGAGTGCCGCGAGAAGCGCGACTCCGCGGCGCTGCCTCATCGGGCCACCACCCGGCGAGCGTTGGCGAGCGGGTAGATCATCGGCACCGAGAGAATCGGCGGTGCCGTGTGGTGCTCGCCCGGCAGCATCGTGATGCGCACGACGGTCGGCGTGATCGTCGCCGCCTCCGACGAGTGATACCACCGGTGAGTGCGGTCGTCGAGAAACTCGACGTTGAGCGTGTCGATCGTCGAGTCGAGCATCTTGCGGACGATCGGCTGCTGCGCGTTCGGCTGGTATTCGATCGTGAGACCCTTTTCCGGCGTATTGTTGTCCGCGTCGATGAACATCCGTATACGGACGATGCTGAGGAGCGCCGGGTTTGCCGCGCTGGTCGTGAACGAGATCTCGTCACCCGCCGCCTGCGCGGCGCTCACCGACGACGTGCTGTTGCTCATGCCGGGAGCGGCGGTCGTCGCCGCGCCGCGCGAGAGCCCGCGCGGGCCGCCGCCCTGCTGGATCTGCACCTGGCCGGTCGACATCCAGTCTCGGATCATTTCGCGCAACGCGACGGCGCGCTCCGTCGACACCGCCGCGTCGCGAATCACCTTCCGGTGCGCGATGATCGACTCGAAGGCCCCGGCGCCGGCGGCCGTCATCATGCCCGTGATCGCCAGGCCGATCACGAGCTCCATGAGGGTCATTCCTTGCCGTGCGCGCATCGTCATCGGCGCGTCGCCAGGCGAGGAGTGATGTAGCGATACGTCCGCACCAGATACGAACCGTTCGTCCAACTGACCGTGATGCGAATGTCGTACAGGCCGTTGGGGTCCGAGATCGGCGTGGACGTCGTCGTCCACGTGTATTGGTCGAACGGCGCCGGGAATTTTCCCTTCGCCACCGAATCCGGCAGCGACTGAAGCTCCGTGTCGGTGAGCAGATCCATGAACTCGACCCGCGAGGTCGCGAGCTCTTCGACTTCGATCGCCCGCCGCGCGCGCTCGGCCGTGCGCATCTCGCCGCCCGCGGCCTCGAGGGCCGCGACCGACGTCATCCCGACGATCGCGATCGCCGCGACCGCCTCGAGAAGCGTGATCCCTCGGCGCGCCCTAGCGAGAATCCGCACGCGCCACCCCGCTCCAAGGATCCACACGCACGATCAGCGGGATTTGACCGCCATTGATCACCGCGGTGTCGGCGAACGCGGCCCCCGTCGGCTCGAACACGAACCGCAGACGAGGTTGGTCCGTCTTGATCGACGCCGCCATGCCGAGGTCGAGCGTGCCTTGCGCCAGCGCCGCCATCCCGAACGCACCCGCGGTGTCCACCTCGAACGCCAACGACTTCGGGTCGAGCCGGAGGGTCGCAGTCGTGTTGTACTGGATCGCCGCCTTACGGGTGTCTCGGAGCAGGCCGAGCATGGCGTCCGCGCCGCCAGGCGGCTGTTCGGTACCGAACCGCGCGAGCGCTGGGGCGGCGAGCGTGGCCGCGATGGCCATGATGAGCAGCACCATTGTCAGCTCCCACAACGTGAAGCCGGTGCGGCGCTGGACGCGCGCGTCGGTGCTCGCCCGCGTCCGTATCACTTGAAGGAGTTCGCGTTGATGCCGTAGATGGCTTGCAGCAGCGACAACGCGATGAACGCGACGATCACGCCGAACGTCACGATCATCGCTGGCTCGGCGAGCGTCGCGAGGCGGTGTGTGGCACGTTCCGTTCTTTCTTCGAAGATGTCGGCGGCCTTCATCAGGAACACGCGCAACTGCCCCGCGTCCTCGCCGACGCCGACGAGCTGCGAGAGCAGCTCGGGAAAGAGCGTGCTTTCGGCCAACGCCGCGCGCAACGAGCTGCCTTCGCGCACGCGCGTGCGAACGCGTACGACGTCATCCCGTGCTATAGGATCGCCGATTGATTCGATCGTGTCATCGAGCGCGGTGAGCAGCGGCGCGCCGCCGCCAAGGAGCACGCCGACGAGGCGCGCGAAGCGACCGGCCAGTGCGTAGCGCCGCAGCGTGCGCACACCCGGAAGGCCGAGCATCGTCGACGACCACGCGCGGCGCCCGGCGTCGGTGTTCGTCGCCCACGCCGCGAACGCGGCGATCGCGAACGGAATGAGCAGCAACACGGGCCACGCATGGTGCAGCGCCGACGAGAACGCGAGTAACGTCGCCGTCGAGCGCGGCAACGTCGCGCCGCTTCCCTCGAGCAGCGTGACGAACCGCGGGAGCACGAAGAACAACAGCACCGTGACGGCGATCGAGCCCGCCGTCGCCAGCATGATCGGGTAGATCGAGGCCGAGAGAATTCGGCCGCGCAGCTTTTCGTCGCGGTCGAGCTGGTCGGCGAGACGAGCGAACGCGGCGTCGAGATCGCCGCTCTTCTCGCCGGCGCGCACGAGGCCGACGTACAGCGGCGAGAACAACGCGCGATGCTGCCCGAGAGCCGACGAGAGCGTTTCACCACGCTCGACGCGTCCCTTCACTTCATGCAGCGCCGCCCTGACGTCGCCGCTCGCCACACCCGATGCCGCGTGTAGCGCCTGCGCGAGCGGCATGCCGACGGGCAGAAGCGCGGCGAGTGCGCGCGTCAGCTCGAGCACCTCGCGACGGCGTCCCAGACGAAAACCGCGGCGCCCGCCGCTGTCGCTTTCCGTGGACTCGGCGACATCGAGCACGAAAAGGCCGCGCTGTTCGAGCGTACGCGTCAGCGCTCCGGGGCTCACGGCCTGCGCGTGGCCGCGCAGGCGCTTCCCGGATCCGTCGACGGCTTGGTACGCGAAGGTCGGCATCGTGCTCGTGGTTTCTTGTGTCTACTTCCAGCTCGTGATGTCGGCGTCCTCGCCTTCGCCGCCGGGCTTGCCGTCGGCGCCGTAGGTCACGAGGTCGTAGCCCTGAGGATTCGCCTGCCCAGGAGACAAGTACGCGTAGGCACGCCCCCATGGATCGAGCGGAACCGGTTTCCGCAGATATGGCGAGCGCCAGTTGTTTGGCGGGTCCACGGTCGGCTTTTCCCACAGCGCGGCGAGCCCTTGCTCGGTCGTCGGGTAGGATCCGTTGTCCAGACGGTAGGCGTCGAGCGCGGCACCGAGCATCTCGATTTGCGACTTCGCCGTGGCGCTCTTGGCGGCACCGACGTGCTGGAAGATGTTCGGGGCGACGAGGGTCGCGAGAATCGCGATCACGACGATCACGACCAGGATCTCGATCAGCGTGAATCCGGCGCGAGGCTCGGACCGGCGGGAACGGAGCGCACGAAGCGCATGGCGGCGCGAAGGGATCAGGGGGATCATCGGACGTGGGTCGGCGGACTCGGTGAGCGTCGTCCAGCCGCCTTCGAGGCGCGCGCGGGACGAGGTGGACAGTTGGACACGAAACCAGGCAAAACGGTTTTCATCGCGCGACTTAGCACCACTCACTGAACGGATGACGACGGTGCGGAACCCGCCGTTAAGCGCGCGCATCCCGGTGCCTCGCGCCCCCGATCTTTCTAACACGTGGGCGTTATGCGCAGTTTGTGCTTGGATTTACGAACCGTGCGGCCGCCTGTCCATTGACGATCGGATCCTTAGCGGGTTCCAGCGGACAAGGGCTCCCAACCACACGGCCAACCGCCGCCCCATTGATTTTCTAGGGGAACGATCGCACATTCGCTTCACCTAGGATTCCTATGGGGCAAGCCATGTCCGACGCCAACGTCGAGGTTTTGCGCGGGACGCTCGACCTCCTCATCCTCAAAGCCGTGAGTTGGCGGGCGACGCACGGCTACGCGGTCGCCCGCTGGATCGAACAGGCCACGGGCGACGTGCTTCAGATCGAAGAAGGCTCCCTCTATCCCGCGCTCCACCGCCTCGAGGCCCGAGGCTGGATCTCCGCCGAATGGGGTGCATCGGAGAACAACCGCCGGGCAAAATTCTACACGCTCACGCCGAAAGGCCGGTCACAGCTTCGCGTCGAAGCGGCAACGTGGACCCGCTTCGCCCACGCCGTTTTCGCCGCGCTCGAAGCGCCACCCGAGCCCAATTGAGAGGGAGGAGCGACCGATGAGCACACCGGCCTGGCGGCGATACCTCCGATTTTGGGGCTCGAACGTCCAAAGCGACGTCGACGACGAGCTTCGCTTTCACCTCGACATGCGCGTCGCCGAATACGTCGCGCGCGGCATGTCCCCCACCGACGCTCGACAGCTCGCCGAGCGTCGATTCGGCGACGAACAGAAAGCGCGCGCCCTGTGCATCTCGATCGACGAGAACGCGGCACGCGTGATGAGCCGCGGCGCGTCGCTCACGTCACTCGGCCAGGATGTGCGTTTCGCCCTCCGCGTGTTCCGTCGCCAACGCTTGCCCGTCGTCGCTGCGCTGCTGTGCATCGCCGTGGGTGTGAGCGCGACGACCGCGATGTTCAGCGTCGCCGACACACTCCTGCTTCGACCACTTCCGTACCCGAACGGCGACCGCCTGGTGTCGGTCAGCTCGATCCAGGTGGGCGCGTCGTCGTCCGCCGGCGTGAGCTCCTACCTCGACTACCGCGACTGGCGCACGGAGCAGCATTCATTCGACGACATGGGCGCGCTGGGCTCGACGAGCTTTGTGATGTTGCACGGCGAGCCACGCCGCGTTTCTGCCGCCCTGGTCACCGCCAGCTTCTTTCCCACATTGGGCGTCACGGCGGAACTCGGCCGCGTGTTTTCCGATGCCGACGACACGCCCGGCGCGGACCCGGTGATGGTGGTTTCCGATGAATTCGCACGCCAGGAATTCGGCGATCCGGCGCGCGCGATCGACCAACGGGTGGTGGTCAACGGTGTCATGCGTTCGATCATCGGCGTCATTCCCAATCGATGGCGCTACCCGTCGCGCGGCGAGACCTGGTTGCCTCTTGCGACCGGCGGCTACAGCGGATTCAGCAACGGCGTCGCTAATCCGTCGTCGCGTGGAAATCGCAACCTCCAGGTTTTTGGCACGCTGCGGCGTGGGGCGACACTCGACGGCTCGCGGCGAGAGCTCGCCGCCATCGCCGCGCGACTCCAGCGCGAGTGGCCGGGCTCCAACGCGGTGATGACGACCACCGTGACGCCGTTGCGGGATCAATACGTGGGCGATGTGCGAGGCAGCCTCGTCGCGGTGATCGGCGCGACGCTTCTCGTCTTGCTCATCGCGTGCGCCAATGTCGCCGCGCTGCAGCTTGCCCGCTCTTCGGCGCGGGCCCGCGAGATCGCCGTCCGCGCCGCGATCGGCGCTAGCCGTGGCCGCATCGTCCGGCAATTGCTCACTGAGAGCGTCATACTGTCGCTCGTCGGTGGCGGCTTGGGCACGTTGCTCGCCATCTGGGCGCGCGATCTCATCCAACGCGCGGTCGCGCCGAACACGCCGGCGTGGATGACCTTCGACATTGACGGGCGCGCGCTGGTCTTCGCACTCGGCGTCTCCGCGCTCGCCGGGATCGCGTTCGGCATTGCCCCGGCGCTGCGCCTGGCGGACATCCGCGCCGGCGCTGCGCTTCGCAACGCCACCGTGGGTCCTACCCGAACTCGATTGCAGCGCGCGTTCGTGATCGCCGAAGTGGCCATCTCCGTGATACTCGTGGTGAGCGCATCGCTCGCGCTCGAGAGCGTGTGGCGCATCCAACGTATCCCGCTCGGAATTGACCCGAACGGCGTCGCGACCTTCGAGGTGACGATGCAAGGCGCGCGCTTCGACGAACCGGCGGCACGCGCGCGGCTCGTAGCCGATATCGAGCAGAGGTTGCGCGCGCTGCCCGGCGTGACGGGCGCCGGGGCTGCCGACCGGATGCCGATTAACGGGTGCTGTTCCCAATTTCCGGCGCTCATCCAGGGCCAAACGGTCAGCAAGGGGCACGAACCCTTTGTAACCGGCACCATCGCGACGGCGGGCTATTTTGCGGCGCTGCACGTGCACGTGATCTCCGGACGCACGTTCAACGTAGATGACGACGCGAACGCTCCGAAGGTGATGGTGGTCAATCAGACGTTCGCCAACACGTATTGGCCGCATGGCGATGCGCTCGGCCATCAAGTGAACACCGGCATCGGCAACGCCACGATCGTCGGAGTCGTGCAAGACGTGAAGCAGGCGACGATCTTCGGAGCTCCGGAGCCGCAGTTTTTCCGCCCGTACGCCCAGGACCCGTGGACGCGGGCGGTCTTTGCCGTTCGCGCACATGGCGATCTCACGCGGGTCGCCGCGGCGGCACGCAGCGTCGTTCGATCCGTCGACCCGTCAATGCCGATCTTCAACGTTCGCACGTTGGACGCTGTTTTCGATCAGGCGGCGCTCACGACGCGCTCTCTGAGCCGACTCCTCGTCGCGTTCGCGGGAATCGCGCTCTTGCTTGCCGCGACGGGACTTTACGGTCTGATCTCGTTTCTCGTCGAACGGCGAACGCGCGAGCTCGGCCTGCGCGTCGCCCTGGGCGCGGAGCCGTCCCGCGTCGCGCGAATGGTCGTGATCGAAGCGTGCGCGCTCGCCGCGATTGGCGCGGTCGTCGGCATCGGGGCCGCGACGCTCGCGGCCAGATGGCTTGCGGCGACGCTTTATGGCGTGACGACGAGGGAATCGCCGGTCTACGTGGTGGCGGTGCTCATCCTCGGGGCCGCCGCGCTGGCGGCGAGCTACGGACCGGCGCGGCGCGCCGCGCGTGCCGACCCCATGGTCGCGCTGCGCGTCGACTGATTCGCCGGGAATAATCCGAGGCGCGCGGGAGTCTCCGTGTGAAACCACGGAGGCTTCATCATGAGTTCACATCGCGATCGCGATGCGGCGGAGTTCGACGCGCACGGAAATACGAGACCGACGGGCAGCAACTACATCACGAACGATCAGAGCGACGACGGCGTCGACCGGCGCGGCTTCCTCCGCTGCATGGCGTGGGCCGGAACGGGCGTCGTCTGGGCGCTCGAGGGCGGGCTTCCGCTCTCGATTCCCCTGAGCCGCATCGGCTCCCTGACCGAGCCGCAGAAGAAGAGCATCTTCTTCGCGCAAATCAGCGACAGCCACATCGGCTTCAGCAAGGAAGCCAACAAAGACGTGACCGCCACGCTGCAGGACGCGGTCGCCAAGTTGAATGCGCTGCCGCAGACCCCGGCGTTCGTGCTGCACACGGGCGACATCACGCAGCTCGCCAAGCCGGAGGAGTTCGATACGGCGCAGCAGGTCCTCACCGGCGTGAAGAGCGAACGAATCTTCTACGTTCCCGGCGAGCACGACGTCGCCACCGACAACGGCGCCTCGTATCTCCAACGCTACGGCAAAGGAACGAAGGGCGGCGGCTGGTACAGCTTCGACCACAGCGGCGTGCACTTCGTCGGTCTCGTCAACGTGCTGAATCTCAAAGCCGGCGGACTGGGCACGCTCGGCCCCGAGCAGCTCGATTGGCTGAAGAAGGACGTGTCGCGGCTCGCGGCGAGCACGCCGATCGTGCTCTTCGCGCACGTGCCGCTGTGGACCGTGTACCCCGAATGGGGCTGGGGTACCGACGATTCCGAGCAAGCGCTCGCGCTGCTCAAGCGATTCGGGTCGGTGACGGTGCTCAACGGCCACATTCATCAGATCATGCAGAAGGTCGAGGGGCACGTGTCGTTTCACACGGCGATGTCGACCGCTTTCCCGCAACCGGCGCCCGGCACGGCACCCGCACCGGGGCCGATGAAGGTCGATCCGGACAAGCTCAAGAGCGTGTTGGGCATTGCCGACGTGACGTTCGTTCCGGGCCGCGGTTCGCTCGCCATCGTCGACGCGACGCTCTCGGGGCAACCGCCGGCATTCGACGAAGCGTCACACGAAGCGATGATGGAGCGGCAGACCAAGCGTCGGACCATCACGCTCGCCGACAACGAGATCGGCATCGACAACTTCAACTTCACGCCGCCGGTGCTGACCGTGAAGCCGGGCACCAAGGTCACATGGATCAACAACGACGACGTGCCGCATCTCATCGTGAGCGTGCAGCGCGCGTGGCGGCAGTCGCCGGTGCTCGACACCGATCAACGCTTCAGCGCGACGCTCGCGTCTCCCGGTACGTACGACTATTTCTGCTCGCTGCATCCCAAGATGCAGGGGAAGATCATCGTGCGCCGCTGAACGCCTTCACGAATTGCTCGAGCTCGGGGCGGTTGAGGTCTGACACCGCCTCGAGCGACATGCCGTTGGACTGCCACGCGATCACGTTGTACCCGTTGCGCGCCGACGCCGTCGTCTCGCCGTTGGCTTCCTTGCGATCGCCCGTGCTCGGCCGGACGTAGACGTCGATCAAGTGTTGACGCCGGCCGTAGACGATGACGGGCACCGCTCTTTCTTGCACGTAGTCGAGCCGCCCGCCGATGAGCGGAAAGCCGATCGAGTCGAGACTCGGAACCGGCGGCGAGAGGTCGACGCGTCCGTTGAACCAGGGCTTCACGTTGTGTTGGTTCGTCGACGCGACGTCGGTGAGATGTCCGGGCATGAGCGCACGGATGTGGCTCGACACGATTTCGTCGGTCACCGAACGGTCCGGCGACACGGCCCGCACGACCGCGAACGTGAGGATGCTGCTCGCTATGGCGATGCCGAGTCCACCAAGTGCAAGCCGCCGTGTAGTCACGGATGTTCCCGACGGCGCGGTGGGGGCCAAGGAATCGGGCTGCGCAAGCGCGACGCGAATCCGCGCCTTGAGCACGTCGGGTGCCTGGTATTTCACGAGCGTCTCTCCAATTCGGCGCGCCGTGGCGGCAAGCGCCACGTGTTCACGCGCGCACTCCGCGCACGATGCGATGTGTTCGCGCACGTCCGCGGCATCCGCGGCCGGAAGTTCGCCGTCGACGTACGCGTCGAGCAGTTCTCGGCATTGAGCGCACGTCATGTCAGCCCGCCTCTCGCGCGTCGTAACCCAGCGCCGACGCCAACCGGCGACGGCCTCTCGCCAGCCGCGACATCACGGTGCCGATCGGGACGCCGACGACGTCGCTGATCTCGCGGTAGCTCAGCCCTTGTACCTCTCTCAACACGATCACCTCGCGAAACTCGGGCGGCAGTCCGTCGAGCGCCCGCTGAAGGGCGGCGCGCTCGGACTGTTCGACCGCCCGTGCGTCCGTCGCCCTGCCTTCGTGCGCCACGTCCACATCGTCGACGAATGAAATGTTCGCCCGCTCGGCGCGGGCCCGATTGTGCCGCGTCAGGCAACAGTTGCGGACGATGGCGAGCAGCCAGGCTCGCGCGTCGCCGTCGCGATAGGTCTCGAAATAGCGGAGTGCGCGCAGCGCCGCGTCCTGCACGGCGTCCTGCGCCTCGTGCGGGTCGCGAAGCAGATAACGGGCGAGCGTGTACGCATCGTCCAGATGCGGTAGCACGATTCGCTCGAAGCGGTCGATGTCGTTGGGGGCGGGGGGCATGCAGGGAATACGTGTTCGGTCACCGGTCACCGGTCACCGGGCGTTTTCACGTCCCAACGACCCGAGACCGGTGACCAGTGACCTGACTTTGCCATCCGCCGATTTATTCCCCTATTCTTCCGGCCCCACGATTCGGCGGCGCCGGAAGCCCCGGTGGCCGGCCGGCGACAGGTCGATCATCAGCGCGATCACGATTCCGATGATCGGGACGGCCGACCAGACGCCGTGATACCAGTGGATGACCGCCGTATACCAGAGGAACGTCGTCGGTAGGAAGATGAATCCGAGGATCGGCCAGAGCGGCGTGGTGAACAGTCCGCGGAACCAGAACGTGAACAGCCACAGCAGCACGATGACCAGCCGCGGCGTGAACAGCGCGATGAATACAAGTAGGCACGGCATGTCTTGCTCTTGTCCGGTTGTTCGCCCTCAGAAGTTTCGGTCCACCGGTTTACCCGTCCACCCGACTTCACATTCCCCACCCCGGCTCATACGTCCGCGACCACTGCTTCGCCGCCTCGGAGTCGCCAACGATGTGGCCGCTTGCAGGATCCGTGCGCAGCGCCCGTCCCGTCGCCTGCGCGATGTTGCCGAGGTGACAAAGGAGCACGGTCGTCGCGCCATCCTCGATCGGCGCGCGCAGCTTGGCGCCGGTGCGAATTCCGTCGAGAAAGTTGTCCATGTGAATCGACGTTGCGGCGTCGTCGCCCGTGAGCTCCAACCCGTCGCCCGCCTTGGGCTCGATGTTTCGCGTCGTCTCTTTTCCTTTGAGATCGTAGACGACGTATCCATCGCGGTCGACGACGAGCGTTCCGCTCGTCCCGTACACCGCCGTGCCGCGCGACCGATCGAAGGTCTTGCAGCCGTTGCAGCTCTCGCCCTGCCAGATGATCGTCTTGCCGCCGGCGAACTCGAACGTCGCTTCCTGGGTGTCGGGGAACTGCCAATCGTCGTCGTAGTGCCGGCGGCCGCCGCTCGACAACACACGCGTCGGATGCTCGACGCCGAGCGCGAGACGGGCAATGTCGATCTCGTGCGTGCCGTTGTTGCAGATCTCGCCGGTGCCCCAGTGCGTGAACCAATGCCAGTTGTAATGGATCAGGTTGTCGCGATACGGCATTCGCGGCGCCGGACCCTGCCAGAGGTCGTAGTCGAGATTCTTCGGAACCGGTGCCGTTTTCCCCTTGCCAATACCGACGCGCGTGTTCGCGTACCAGGCGCGCGCGAGATACGGACGGCCGATCACGCCGTCCTTGATGCGCTGGAGCGCCTCGATCGTTCGCGCCGACGAGCGCTGCTGCGTCCCCATCTGGACGACGCGATGTGTGTCGCGCTGCGCCGCGACGAGCAGTTCGCCCTCCCGCGCGTTGTGGCCGCACGGCTTTTCGACGTAGACGTGCTTGCCGGCCTTCATCGCCAGAATCGCCATCGGCGCGTGCCAGTGGTCGGGCGTCGCGATCGACACCGCGTCGACGGTCGGATCCTCGAGCGCCTGGCGGAAATCGCCGATCGACTTCGGGGCGCGCTCGGCCGATTTCATCTCGCCGCCCGCCTTCGCCAGCACGGTCGAGTCGACGTCGGCGATGTACGCCACCGACGAGTTCTTGAGCCGCGAGAAGTTCTGGGCGTGCACCATGCCTCGGCCGTTCAACCCGAACACGGCGACCGAGATGTGGTCGTTCGGCGAGCGGGATCGGAGCAGCCCGGGCGCGTGCGACGTCATCACGAGACCCAGTCCCGTGGCGGACGCCGTCTTGAGAAACTCTCGTCGATCTACGCCGTCGTCGTCGGGCGTCATGGCTTGAGCTCCCGAATCTTGATGTCGCGGTAGTACGTCTCGTCGTTGTGATCCTGCAAAATGATGTGTCCTGTGCGGCGATCGGCAAATCCCGGAATCGTGTGGTACTTGCTCTTTGCGAGCAGCGAATCCATGCGGGGAGTGCCGAGGTAGAACTCGACGATCTTCGCCCCGTTGAGCCAATGCTCGCCGTGTCGTCCCTGAAAGACGATCCGCGATGTGTTCCACTGACCCACCGGCATCAGCCTCTTCGCGCCGTTGGGGGAGATCAGATCGTACAGCGATCCCGCGAGATGCGACGCGATCTTGTTGTCGTCGCTCAGCGAATCGTCGAGCACCTGGTACTCGAATCCGAGCGCCGCGTGATTCGACGCATGCGCGAGGGAAAACTCCTCCGACACGTTGTATTTCACGCCGCTGTTGGCGCCTGGCGCGACCTTCCATTGGAAGGACAACTCGAAGTCGCCGAACGTGTCGACCGTCATGAGGTCACCGCCGTTTGCCGGCTGACCGTCCGCGATCTTCGCGACCTTCCCGCTCGGAATCTTCTCGATCGTCCCGTCCACGACGCGCCAGTGCGCGGTAGGGACCGAGTCGTAGCCGAGCCCACGCCAACCCTTCAGCGTCCTGCCGTCAAAGAGCAGCTGCCACCCCGCGGCTCGCTCGGCGGACGTCAACGTGTTCGGTGCCGTCTGTGCCGCAATTGGCTGTGCGAGCGCGAGGAAGAGGAGAACGCAGTTTCGTCGCATGCAGTGACGATACGACCACCGCGCCCGGGCGCAAGCGCCGGTCTCCCGGGCTGGCACTCTATCGGGCGCCTTCTAAACCGCTCAACGCAGAGACGCGGAGGCGCAGAGAGACACAGAGAACAATCGAAGTCCGTCGCTCAACTAACCGGATTCTTGGAGACTGCCGCTCGGGGAGCTTCGGATTGGAAGGTCAGACGCCGGCGCGTTGGAGCATCCCGAGCGGCTTTCAACAAAAAGGTCCGCTCGTTGCGCGCCGACGCTGATCGCACCCGGGGGCCTCTCAGCATCCTCAGCGTCCTCAGCGTCCTCTGCCTCTCTGCGGTGAGCGGTTGCGGTTTGCGGTTTGCGGTTTGCGGTTTGCGGTTAGTCCGCCGCGTCTCCGCTGGACTTCGCGAGCTGCCCGTCGACGGCGATCAAGTTGGCAGTGGCCGCAACCGGCACCGGAACCGGTGCATGGCCCTCGTCCGCGCGTTTCTTCTTTCCGAACCGCGCGAAGAAGCGGGCGCCGCGCTCACTGAGCGTATCCATGTAGGTGTAGAACACCGGTGTCACGTACAACGTGATCAACTGCGAGAACGCGAGGCCGCCGACCACGGCGATGCCGAGCGGGCGGCGGGACTCGGATCCGGCGCCGGTCGAGACGGCGATCGGCAACGTGCCCATCAGCGCGGCCATCGTCGTCATCATGATCGGGCGGAAGCGGATCAAGCACGCGTGCACGATCGCGTCGGCCGGCGCGCGACCTTCCGAGCGCTCGGCCTCGAGCGCGAAGTCGATCATCATGATCGCGTTCTTCTTTACGAGACCGACGAGCAGGATGATGCCGACGAACGCGTACACGCTGAGATCGATCTTGAAGATCAGCAGCGTGAGCAGAGCGCCGAACGCCGCGAACGGCAGACCCGACAGAATCGTGATCGGATGGATGAAGCTCTCGTACAACACACCGAGCACGACGTAGATGACGAAGATCGCGATGCCGAGCAGCGCGAGCATGCCGGCCTGCGTCGACTGAAACGCCTGCGCCGTGCCGGAGAACCCCGTATTGATCGACGCCGGCAGCGTTTTGTTGGCGATCCGTTGCACTTCGTCCGTCGCTTGGCCGAGCGCCACGCCCGGCCGGAGGTTGAACGACAACGTCACCGACGGGAGCTGTCCCGAGTGGTTGACGCTGAGCGCGCCCGCGGTCTGCGTGATCCGCGCCACCCCGCCGAGCGGGACGAGGGCGCCGGTCTTCGAGCGAACGTACAGCATGTTCATCGCCGACAGGTCGAGCTGATACTGAGGCAACAGCTCCATCACGACCCAGTACTCGTCGTTCGGCGTGTAGATGGTGGAGACCTGGCGCGAGCCGTAGGCGTCGTACAGCGCGGTCTCGATCTGGTCCGCGGTGACCCCGAGCTGCGCCGCGCGCTCACGATCGATCTCGACGCTCGCCTGCGGTTGGCCGAGCTGGAGGTCGGTCGTCACGTCCTGGAGCAACGGCGACTTGCGCGCCTGCGCGACGAGCGCATCGGCGGCCGGATACAGCGTCGTGATGTCGGAGCTCTGCATCGTGAACTGATACAGGCTCTTCGACACGCGACCGCCGATCTGAATCGGCGGCGGATTCTGCATGTAGACGACGATGCCCGGGATTTTCGCGAGCTTCGGCCGAAGCTCCTTGATCATGTCGTCGACGTTCACGCGTTCATCGCGCGGCCGAAGGCCGATCAAGAGGCGCCCCTGATTCGTTCCGGAGACCGTCGAGCTGCCGCCGATCGCCGAATAGAAACCCGCGATGTTCGTATCCGCCGAAAGGATCGCATTCACCTGCTTCTGGTGCACGACCATGTCGTCGAACGACGTACCCTGCGCCGTTTCCGTCGTCACGAAGAGCTGGCCGTTGTCCTGGCTTGGGATGAACCCTTTCGGGATCAGCACGAAGAGCACGACCGTGCCGACGAGGATCATGAACGAGAACGCCATCGACAGCGGGCGATGGTTCATCACCCACTCGAGGCTCCCCTTGTACTTCGCCAGGAGCCAGTCGTAGCCGGCTTCGGTGATCTGATAGGCGCGCCCGTGCGTCTCGCCGTGCTCGTGCGGCCGCAGGAAGCGGCTCGACAGCATCGGCGTGAGCGTCAGCGACACGAAGCCCGAGACGAGGATCGACACGGCGATCACGACGGCGAACTCGTGGAACAACCGCCCGACGATCCCGCCCAGGAACAGAATCGGGATAAAGACGGCGGTGAGTGAGATCGTCATCGACAGAATCGTGAATCCGACTTCCGCCGCGCCGTCCACCGCCGCTCGCATCGGCGGCTTGCCCATCTCCATGTGGCGGACGATGTTCTCGAGCATCACGATCGCGTCGTCGACCACGAAGCCGACGGCGAGCGTCAGCGCCATCAGCGACAGATTGTCCAGACTGTAGTCGAGCAGATACATCACCGCGAACGTGCCGATCACCGAGATCGGCAGCGCCAGGCTCGGGATCAGCGTCGCCGACACGTTCCGCAAGAACAGGAAGATCACGGCGATGACGAGGAACAGGGTCAGCACCAGCGTGAACTTCACGTCGCGCACCGACTCGCGGATCGTCGCCGCCCGATCGTACATCAGCGTCATGTTGACGCTGGCCGGGATCTGCTTCTGCAGCTTCGTCATCTCGGCCTTCACGGCGTCGGCGACGGCGACGGTGTTGGTGCCGGGCTGTCGCTGAATGGCGAGGATGACGCCGCGGGTGTAGTCGTTCTTCTGCGCGAACCACGCAATCGACTTGTTGTTCTGAATGTCGTCGAGCACCTGGCCGATGTCGCCGAGGTGGATCGGCGCGCCGTTGCGATACGTGACGACGAGCCGGCGGAACGACGACGCGTTGTTCAACTGGCCGTTCGCCTGGACCGTGTACGTCTTCGTCGGGCCGTTGAGCACACCCGTCGGCAAATTCACGTTCTGGTCGTTGATCGCGTCGGCGACTTCATCGATGCCGATCTGCCGGCTCGCCAACGCGTTTGGATCGAGCTGGATGCGCACCGCGTATTTCGCCGACCCGTAGACGTTCACTTGCGCCACGCCCGGGATCATCGAGATGCGCTGCGCCATGAAGGTCTCGGCGTACTCGTCGAGCTTGGAGATCGGCATCAGGTCCGACGTGAAGCCGTAGAACACGATCGGCTGGTCGGCCGGATTCACTTTCTGATATGACGGCGGGATGATGCCCGGCGGCAGGTTCTTGAGCGTCTTGGCGATCATCGCCTGGACGTCCTGCGCCGCGGCGTCGATGCTCCGGTCGAGCGAGAACTGAATCGTGATGTTGCACGCGCCCAGGCTCGACGTCGACGTCATGTTGTCGATGCCGGCGATGGTCGAGAACTGTTTTTCGAGCGGCGTCGCGACCGCGGAGGCCATCGTCTCCGGGCTCGCGCCCGGCAGACTCGCGCTCACCGTCAGCGTCGGATAGTCGACCGTCGGGAGATCGCTCACCGGCAGTCGCTTGTACGCCGTGATGCCGAAGAAAAGAACCCCCAGCATCACGAGCACCGTCGTGACGGGCCGCCGAATGAACAGTTCGGAAAGATTCATGGCGTAGCGCCGCTCCCCGCTTGTACCGCCTCCGCCGACGCCGACGTGCTCGGCGCCGCCTTCACATCGACCCGGGCGTTCGGCGTCAGACGCGACTGCCCGTCGACCACGACCTGCTCGCCGGGCTCGAGTCCTTTGTCGATCGTCGTCATGTCACCCGTGCCCACCGACCGACCGACTGATACCGGCCGCACCTTCGCGACCTTGTCGTTCCCGACGACGAATACATAGTTGCCTTGCTGCCCGGCGAGCACCGCGCGCGTCGGCACCGCGACCACGCCGGCCTGCACCTCGAGCTCCACGCTCACGCGAACCGCTTCGCCCGGCCAGAGCACGTTGTGCTGGTTCTGGAACCGCGCCTTGGCGCTCACGCTCGCCGTGAGAGAATCGACCGCGTTATCGAGAAACGCCAGGGTGCCGGTCTCGTCGATACCGCCGCTGTCGGCCGTGACCACGCGAACTGGAACGTTGCCCCGAACGTTGCGCCGCTGGAGCGCGGGGAAGTCGTGCTGCACGATCGGGAATCGCACCAAAATTGGACGCAATTGATTGATCACGACGAGAGCGTCGTTGTTCGCGCGCACGAGATTGCCGCGGCGAACGAGCAACCGTCCCGTCCGCCCCGCGATCGGCGAGCGAATCGTGGCGAAGTCGAGATTGAGCCGCGCGTTGTCGACCGCCGCCTTGTCGGACTGCACGGTCGCCTGCATCGCTTCGGCCGCCGACTGCGCCTGATCGGCCTGCGATTTCGTCACGTAATCTTTCTCGACGAGCGCCTTGTACCGCTCGGCGTCGCGCTGCAGCGACTGCGCCTGCGCCTGATCGCGCAGGAGCGCCGCTTCGGTCTGACGAAGCGTCGCCGCAAATGGACGCGAGTCGAGCTTGAAGAGAACTTGGCCCGCCTGGACCTCGTCGCCTTCGTTGAACATCACGGTGTCGAGCGTGCCGCCCACTTGCGACAACACCGACACCGTCTGCATCGGCTCGACCACGCCGTTCGACTCGAGCGTGAGCGGCGCGGAAATCTTGCTCACCGACGCGACTTGAACGGGAACCGGCGGCGCCTGTTGCGCGGGCGGTTTCGAGCACGCGGCAACGACGGCCGTCAAGACGGCGCACCCGTCGCGAAGCGAGACCAATCGCATTCTCATCAGCGCGGCCTCACGTTCGGCAGAGGAGTAAACGGCGAGAAGCTCGTATCGCCGCGCGAATTCAACACGCCGACATCGTGCGCGAGCTGCGCGAGCGAAGTCCGCCATTGCCATCGCGTGTCGACGTCTTGCGCGCGCGCGCTGGCCAGCGCCGACTGTGCGACCAGCAGGTCGACGATGCTGCCGACCCCTTCCTTGTAACGCCCGCGCGCGACCGACTCGGACTGGATCGCGCTCGTGAGGAGGTCGTGCGCGGTCCTGACGCGGTCGGCGGCGGTGCGGAGCGTGTAATAGGCGGTGAACACCTGCTGAATGACCTGTTGACGGGTGGCTTCGGTGCGCGCGATCGCCGCCTGGTACTGCTCACTAGCCGCGGCCACGTCGTAACCATTTGCGAATCCGGTGAACACGGGCATCTGCACACCGACAGTGACTGAATAAGAGTTACCGGCGAAACCCGAAACGTTTGAGGCGTTGTTGCCGCCGATCGCGGAAAACGACAGCGCCGGTAAATACCCCGATTTCGCGACCCTGATCTGTGACGACGCCGCGGCCGCCGCGGCACGCGCTTGCGCGAGCTCCGGACGGTTCCGAATCGCTAAATCGATCAGCGAATCGACCGACTGCGCCACAAAGAAAACTGAATCCGTCGCCGGAACGTCGGGAATCTCGAATGGCGTGTTCGCGGGAAGACCCATCGCCACGGCGAGCGCGCCGCGCGCGACCTGCGTGGAACCTTCGAGGGTCTCGAGGTCGAGTTCGGCTTGCGAGCGAGCCGTTTGTGCTTGCAACACGTCCGCGATCGTGGCCAGGCCGACACGATGCCGCTCGCTCGCCGCGTCGAGCGCGGCCGTGGCGAGATCGACTGACGACTTCTCCGCGTCGCGTTGCGCGCGCGCCGACAGGTAGCTGAACGCCGCCCCCTCGACTTGGAGAATCGTGTTCTCGACGGTCGAGTTGTGTGCGAGGTTCGCCGCCACCGCCGTCTGCCGGGCGACGTCGATCGTGCCGGACCGTCCGCCGAAGTCGAGCACCGTGTAGGTGAGCGTGAGCGTCGGACCGGCCTGCGATCGCGTCGACGCCGGACGACCCGTGGTGCCAAGCACGCGCGAGTTGTTCACCGTCGCGCCGGCGGAGATGTTCGGATAGAGGCGGCTCTCGCTCGATCCGTAGACGTCGGCGCTGGCGCGTGCCTGCAGCCAGGTGTTGCGCGTCGCGGGGCTGTTGCGGAGCGCGACGTCGACGACGTCGGCGACGGTGAGCTTTTTCAGTTCGTCGGCGCTCGGCGCACCGACGATCGGGTGCGACGCAGGCTTCGCGTCACGCGCTGCCGCGTTGACGACGCTCGACGACGGAGTCCAAAGGGTGGCCGCGCTGGTTGGTGAAGACGCCGAGCCGTCGATCGAGGGCGTGGGATGAACGCACGCCGTGCCTGCCGTCAGGAGGTAAGAGAATGCGAATAGGGATCCGGTCTTGGCCTTCACGGCTTCCTGGCTGATCCCGCTTGCGTGGCTTGCGGTTCCCCACTCGGCTTGGCGGCCGCCGGCTTCGGCGCGCTCGCTGCCGCGGGTTTACCTGCTTGCGTCCCGCCGGATCCCGTGGCCGCCCCGACCTCCGACGTCGGTGCGCGACGAATGTTCGCCGCGATTCGAAGCGTCGGCGGAACGGCCGGTTTCCCTATGATGATGGCGCCCAGCATGACCACCTTGTCGCCTTCCTTGACCCCGTCCGTGATCTCTTGCACGCGCAGATCCGTCGGACCCGTCTTTACCAGACGCATCTCGTACGATCCATCGGCGAGTGCGACGACGACGTATCGCCCCGGCACGCCGGTCGTTCCTTCGGTGCCGAGGAGGTCCTTCCGCATCTGCGAGGTGATCGTGTCCACCGAGAGACCGAACATGCGCGCCACCGGCGCGAGCTCGTTCGTCGGCCGAATGGCGTCGATGGGCAACTGCACGACTTGAGACAGATCGGCGGCGCGGATCGTGACTTCGCCGTTCATGCCCGGCATCAGCAGACCGTCCTTGTTGCTGATGCTCACCAACGCCTGGAAAAACGTCACGCCCTGCGTGACCACGGCCTGCGGCTCGACCTTCTCGACGACACCGTCGAAGATGTGGTCCGGGAAAGCGTCGACGGCGACCGACGCCGGTTCGCCGACGCGGACGTTCGCCATTTCCACTTCGTCGATCGTCACGCGCATGCGTACGCGTCCGAGATCGGCGATGGTCATGAGCGTCGTACCGCCGTTCGCCGACGTCGCCGACGTGATGATCGTGCCCTGCGTCGTCGGACGGCTTACCACCGTGCCGCCGAGCGGAGCCTCGACCGTCGCATCCTCGAGCGCCTGGCGGCGCAGGTCGAGCGCGGCGCGGCTGCTGACGAGATCAGCTTGCGCCGCCGTGAGCGTCGCCTTGCTGCTGTCGTGTTCCGAGGCGGTGATGACGTGCGCCGCGAACAGCGAGTCCTGCCGCGCTTGATCGCGCTTGGTCGCCTGAAGACTCGTATACGAGACGACGTCGTCGGCGACGGCCTGGTCGTACTGATTTTTGACGTCGCGCGGGTCGATCTTCGCGATCTCCTGACCCTTCTTCACGACGGACCCGACTTCGACGGGCAGCGCGATGATCTGACCTTGAGCCTTCGATTTGATGTCGACCGGGTTGATCGGCTCGACCGTGCCGGTCGCTTGAACGCGAACGGCGATGTTGCCGCGTGTGACCGCCGTAGTCGGCAGCGGCGCTTGCTCCGCCTTCTTGTTCTCGCAGGCGGCGAGCGCCGCGATGGCGGACGCGACGGCGAGTAATGGTATACGTCGAACTGACATGGGTTTCGGTGGGGAGACGCTCTCGGGCACGGTGAAAACTTACGCGCCGGCGAGCGGATTGGAACAAAACGGCGCCCCCGAACGGAGGCGCCGCCGCGTTCATCTATAAGGTGGTACGTGTGGGAGGGGGTAGGTGTTGACCCGGGGACGGGTAGGCCCGCCGTCAGTGCCCCGCCTCCACCGGCCCGTGTGACCTTGGCTTCCTCAAGATCAGGATCGCCGGGGCGATGAGCACGAACGTCGCCAAAATCAACATCCACGCGTCGTTGTAGCTCAGCATGGTCGCCTGGCGCATCAGCGCCCCGTCGAGGATGGCCAGCGCACCCTGTTTGGCCTGCACTGCCGAGTATCCTTTTGCCACGAGACCGGCCACCGCCGCGTTTTGCCGTGCGACGAGTTGCGGGTTCTCGATGTACGTGTTGGCGGTCAGCATCGCCCGGTGCATCGCGACCTGATGGTCTAGGAAAGTCGTGATAATGGCGATTCCGAAGGACCCGCCCAACTGCCGAGCCAGGTTGATCAAACCGGACGCTTGCTGTGCCTGGCTCGGCTTGAGGTTCGCGTAGGCCACGTTGTTGATCGGCGTGAACAGGAACCCGAGGCCCAGGCCGCGTATGATCAGGGCATACCGGGCTTCCGGTTCGCCGGCATCGACCGTGAGGTGCCCAAGCCGCCACATGGCGACGACGAACAGCGACACGCCGATGTAGATCAGCACGCGCGCGTCGACCATCGGCTTGGCGCCGTTCAGCATGCGGCCGCAAATGATCGCCGCCACGGCGGTCGCGATGCCGCCGGGCATGAGCGTGAGCCCGGTCTCGGTCGGCGTGAAGTGCAGCAGATTCTGCGTGAACAGCGGAAAGAGAAAAACACCGCCGTACAGACCGAACCCAAGAGCGATGAAGAGGAAGATCGACCCCGCGAGGTCGCGGTTCTTGAGGACGTGGAAGTCAATTACCGGGTGTTTGTTCCTCGGTGACAGTTCCCACCAGAGCATTCCCGCCAATGACACTCCGGCGATGACGCTCAGCCGAATGATCAGCGTGTCGTTGAACCAATCCTTCTCGCGCCCTTCCTCGAGCACGTACTGAAGCGACGCGAGACCGATCGTCAGCAGCGAGATGCCCGCCCAGTCGATCGCCTGCGGCTTCTTCCGCATTCCCGGCGGATCGTGCAGAAAGCCCGTCACCAGGAACGTGGCGACGATGCCGATCGGCACGTTGATGAAGAAGCACCAGCCCCAGTTGTAGTTGTCGGTGATCCACCCGCCGAGCGTCGGCCCCAGCGTCGGCGCGACGATGATGCCGAGGATGAAGATCGCCTGCACCATCCCCTGCTCTTCGCGCGGGAAGATCTGTCGCAGCGTCGCCTGCGCGGTCGACAGCAGCGCGGCGCCTCCCGCGCCCTGCACGACGCGCCACAGGATCAGCTCACCGAGAGTATGCGACGTCCCGCAAAGAAATGACGCCGTCACGAAGATGATGATCGACGCCGTCAGATAGTTGCGTCGCCCGAACGTGGCGGTGAAGAACGCGGTCATCGGCAACACGACGACGTTCGACAGGATGTAGCCCGTGCTCACCCACGCGATCTCCTGGATCGTCGCGCCCAGATTTCCCGCCATCTGCGGGAGCGCGACGTTGATGATCGTCGTGTCGAGTACTTCCATGATCGCGGCCGTGATCAGGCCGAGCAGGATGATCCACCGGTAGTGGTCGCCGTGCTCCTTCTCTTGCGTCTCGAAGCGCGCTCCCGCGGTCCGCTTTCCTACAGCCGATGTCGCCATCAGTCCAATCGTTATGGGGTGCCGGAATCGGCGCGGCGGGTCGCTGACCGACCCTCCCGATGCTACAATCATCGCGCCGATACCGCGCGACGGCCGTGACGGCGGTCGCGCGGTTCACCAAATCTCGTTGGGTGGAGAACTCCGTGTCGCCCCTGCCCGCAACGCTCATGAATCCGACCGCCGCGGCCCATGACTGAGTCGACCGCGGCGGCAGGCGGCGCCGCTACCCCCGCCGCCGGCGCGGTCACGGCCACGCCGGGCCTGGTCGCGACGGGCTCCTGGCTCCGCTCGCTCACCCTCGCGGAGCGCCGAGTCCTCATCGCGGCCGGGCTGGGCTGGATGTTCGACTCGATGGACTTCCTGATTTACGTGCTGGCCATCGGGCACCTCAAATCGTACTTCGGTTTTGGTGACGCCACCGCCGGATTGCTCGGCACGCTGACGCTGGTGAGCGCCGCGGTCGGCGGCCTGTCCTTCGGTGTGATCGCCGACCGCATCGGCCGCGTACGGGCGCTCAACATCACGATTCTCATATACTCGGTTTGCTCGCTCGGCGCGGCGACGTCTCAGAGCGTCGTGCAGCTCGCGGTCTGGCGGGCGTTGCTCGGACTGGGCATGGGCGGCGAGTGGGCGTCGGGCGCGGTCCTCGTCGCCGAATCGATCCGGCCGGAGCTGCGAAACAAAGCGACGAGCGCGATGCAGTCGACGTGGGCCCTCGGCGCGATCCTCGCCGCGGTTCTCGCCGGTCTGGTGCTCGACGTGCTTCCGTTCGGCGATCACGGGTGGCGCGTGCTGTTCGCGCTCGGCGGCCTCCCCGCGTTCTTCACGCTGTGGGCTCAACGACGCGTCGAGGAACCGGAGCTCTGGCGCGCGTCTCGAGCGTCGCCGCACGCTCGGACGAATCCTTACCGCGTCTTGTTCGGCCCCGAGCTTCGCAGGCGGACGCTGCTCGCCTGTCTGCTCGCATCGCTGCTTCAGTTCGCGTATTGGGGGTTGTTTTTCTGGCTTCCGAATCTTCTCGCGTCGCCCATCGAGAAAGGCGGCGCCGGAATGAGCGTCGTGAAGTCGACCGGTTGGCTGATCCCGATTCAGGCAGGCGCGTTCATCGGCTATCTCTCGTTCGGCCCGCTCGCCGATCGGTTCGGGCGTCGGCGAGTGTTCGTCACGTTCGTGACCGCGTCCGCCCTTCTGGTACCGGTGTACGGTCGGCTCGTGCACCATCCGACGCTGCTTTTGCTTCTGAGCCCGGTCCTGGGGTGCGCGGGCCACGCCTACTGGAGCGTCGCCGCGCCGCTCATGTCGGAGCTCTTCCCAACGGCCGTTCGCGCAAGCGGGCAAGGACTCGGCTACAACTCCGGTCGCCTACTTGGTGCCCTGGCACCATACGTCATCGGAGTGCTGGCGGCCGTGCCGAACGTCGGGATCGTCTCGGCGCTAAGCCTCACGTCGGCGTTCTACATCGCGGCCGCCGCGGTCGTCTTCGCGCTACCCGATCAGAGCCGGCAGGCGCTCCACTAAGACGTTCGCAAAAACTTCAACGCAGTTGACGCAGATGTGAACGACGATCCCGCAGATAAAGACAAAACAATCTGCGGGATCGCTGTTCACCGTCTGCGGGATCTGTGTCGATTTTTCTAGCCGCGCTTCGTGGCCGGCAACGCGGGTTGTAGCCGCCTATTTCGGCGGAATCGCCGCTATGCACTCGATCTCCACCTTCGCCGAAGGGCTCACGAGCGCGGCGACGGCGACGGTGGATCGGGCCGGCGGTTCCTTCGGGAAAAACTGCGTGTACGCGCTGTTCATGCCCGCGAAGTCTTTGACGTCGGCGAGAAACACCGTGCACTTGAGCACGTTGGCCATCGTGCTCCCCGCCGCTTCGACGACCTTCTGGACGTTCTCCAGCGCGCGCTTGGTCTGCCCCTGAATCGTCGAATCGGGGGCATCGCGCGACGTGCCGAGCTGCCCCGACACGTACAAGATGTTCCCCTCGCGAATGCCCGGGGTGAGCGTCGCCGTGGCGTTCATGCCCGGCGCGGTGACGGACTGCTTCTGCGCGAACGACGACGCCGGTACGACGATGGCTGCGAGAAGCGCGGCCGAGTGGACGAAACGCATGAGGACCTCGCGGCGGACGGTGGGATGTTGGACACCGAATTTCCCCCGTCCGGACGGTGCGCGGAAGGCCCTAGGGAGCGATCGGCGCGGTGGGCTGCGGCGCCTTGAACACGGAATCACGCTTGTACACGTCGTTGGCGAAGTGCAGGTCGCCATCGCGCGCGTACGCCGTGAAGTACACGATGTACACCGGGAGCTTGTTCGGCAGCGCGACCGCGCGGTTGTCCTTCCCCGCCTGCATCGCGGCCGTCACGCTGTCGGCTGTCCAGCCAAGCACGAATTCGGCGAGCGAGTCGGGATGCTGTACGCGAATGCACCCGTGGCTTTCGGCGCGGACGCTCTTGCCGAAGAGCGATTTCTCGTTCGTGTCGTGCAGATAGATGTTGTAGTCGTTCGGAAAGAGAAACTTCACGAGGCCGAGCGAATTGCTCGGGCCCGGTCGCTGGCGCAGCGTGCGTGTGCCGTTCTCCGTCGCCCACTCCATGTTGTTCCGCCGCATGTACGTCGTGTCGGTCTTCAGCTTCGGCAGAATCTCGTTCTTGATGATGTCCTTGGTCGGCCGCCAGTACGGACGGAACACGACCGTCCGCATCACGTCGCTGAACACCGGCGTCGACTTCTCCTTGTAGTCCGCGCCGACGATGACGCGCATCGACAGAGCGCGTTGCCCCGAGTCGTACGCGTCGAGCCGGAACGACGGAACGTTGACGTACACGTAGCGCTGCCCCAGCGCCCGCGGCAGCCAGCGGTGGCGCTCCAGGTTCGTCGCGATCTGGTCGACGCGCTCGTCGGCCGTCACGTTGAGGGCGGCGAGAGTTGCCTTGCCGATCTTCCCGTCGGGCACGAGGTCGTGGCGCGCCTGCCATTGCTTGAGCGCGGAGACGACCGAGTCGGCGGCAATCGTGTAGCCCTCGGCCTCGAGTCTCGATCTCAGCGCTTCTTTGCTCACAGCCGTTGGGACTTCCGCCCAACCGCCCTGCGCCGCGAATCCGCGATAGCGCGTGTAGTCCCGCCGCAGCACCGCATATTCCGAGTCCTGCGGCGCCATCTGCTCGAGGCCGAGACTCATCGACGAGTCCTCGAGCGCGTTGACCAGCGCCGAATCCACCGCGGCCGGACGCGCCGGGATGTACCACGACTGCGAGACCGTGCGCGGATCCACCTGTCCGACGAGCATGTCCGACGCGTAGCCCACGTACGCCGCGGTGAGCAACACGTCCGCGTTGGCGATGTCGGCGGCGGTCGCGCCGCTGTCGATCTTCTGCGCGTCGACCACTTTGTGAATCGAATCGATCGGATAGCGATCGGTCTTCAGCGCGTGCGACGGCGCCGAGTCGAGCGCCGCGAGCAGAGCGGTCGCGCGTTCCTTGATCCCGCCGGACTGAATCCAGAGCGGCGCGTTCGAGTAGTGCGCGTAGAGCGCCTGCACCTTTCTCCAACGATCGGGCGTGACCCAGCTCGGCGGTTTCGCGCTGTCGACGCGCGCCTCGATCGCGGCTTGAACCATTTCCGCGGACACGCCGGCGATCTCTCCAACCTGCTGCGGCACGTACTTCGACGCCTTCGTCCCGTCGTCGCGGCCGCACGACGCCACCGCCAGAGCGATGACCGCCAGACTCACCGAAAGGAGCGTGGCCCGTCTACGCATCGGGCCTACTTGGCGGATCCCCGCCGCACGCCGACCCCGACCGGCTCGGCGAGATACTGATGAACGAACGCGATCGCCATGCTCCCTTCGCCGACCGCGGACGCCACCCGCTTGACCGATCCGTGGCGAACGTCGCCGGCCGCGAACACTCCCGAAGCGCTCGTCTCGAGAAGAAAAGGATCTCGTTCGAGCGGCCATTTGTCCGCTCCCTGTTCTCGAACGAGATCCATGACGTCACGGCCGGTGCAGACATAACCCCATTTGTCTCGAATGATCGAGCGCGGAAGCCACTCGGTGGCGGCATGCGCCCCAATGAAGACGAACAATGCGTCAGTCGGTCGCCGATCAGTTTTTTCCGACCCGACACGTTTTACGTCTATCGCCTCGAGCCGGTCGCCGCCGTGCACCCGCGTCACCTCGGCGCGCGTCTCGATCGTGACGTTGTCCTTGCTGGCCAGCTGATCGATGAGATACTGAGACATGCTGGCGGCGAGCGATGTCCCGCGCACGAGCATCGTGACCGACTCGGCGTAGCCGGAGAAAAGGAGGGCCGCCTGGCCGGCCGAATTCCCGCCGCCGACGAGGTGGATGCGCCCTCCGCGAAGGCTCTGCGCCTCCGCCAGGGCGGCGCCGTAGAAGACCCCGTGCCCAGCGAATCGGTCAATGCCCGGAACGTCCAGACGCCGCCATTGCACGCCGGTCGCCAGCACGAGCGCCTTGGCGGAGATCGGGTTGCCTCCGTCGAGCGTCACCTGGTGAACTGATTCGCCCGAGTCCGACGCGAGGTCGAGGGAATCCGTCCACCGCGTGACGAGAAGCTCCGCGCCGAATCGGGTCGCCTGTTGCCGCGCCCGTCCGCTCAGCTCGTCGCCGGACAGACCCGCGGGAAAGCCGAGGTAATTCTCGATCCGCGACGACGTCCCGGCCTGCCCGCCGCACGCCTCGCGCTCGACGAGCAACGTTCGCAGCCCCTCCGACGCGCCATAGACGGCGCTCGCCAACCCGGCCGGGCCGCCGCCGATCACGACGACGTCGTACTCCTCGTAGTTCGGTTCGATCTGAAGGCCGACGCACCCCGCGATCTGCCGGTTCGTCGGCGCGACGAGAATGCGTCCGTCAGCCAGGACGACGACTGGCAGTTTTGAGAGCTCGAGTCCGTTCGCTTGCGCGAGATTGCCGCCCGGCGCGAGTTCGCGAATGCGGGCCTCGAGATCCGGATCGTCGGCCGAGAGCCAAGAGCACGCGACGCGGTTGCGAGCGAGAAAATCGCGCAGGTCGTGCGATGCGGCATCGCTTCGGTCACCGATGAGAGTCGCCGTCACCTGCCCCTCGTCGACCGCGACGTGCTGCAAGTACTCCACGCGTTCGGCCATCGTCTTCATGATCTGGCCGTTGAGCACTCGGCAGTGGCTCACCAGTTCATGAAAGTCGTTCGCGTCGAAGCGCACGACGCGCGAGGGAACGGTCGCCTGCACGCTGGAGATCGACGGAGCGCCGAGCAGGAGCGGCACTTCGCCGAAGTACGACCCCGGCGTGTGGGTGTGGATGCGCGTGTCGCGCCCCGTGACCGACTTGAAGACGGCAAGCTCGCCTTCGAGGAGCGCGAAGAACGCCGGAGCCTGCCCTTCCATCTGCAGCCATTCGCCCTGACGCAGACGCACGTCGGCCGCACGCGCGGCGAGCGACTCTCGCTCGTTCGGCGGCAGTCCCGCGAACAGTGGAATCTCGGTGAGCAGCTCTCCGGTGATCATCGGTCGTCGCTCACGACAGCGCGGCGAGTATTTCGTCCGTCGATCGCACGCGGCCGATCCGGACGAAGATGTTCTTCACCGCGAACGCGTGCGCGGCGGCGTCAAAGCTCGCCATCGCGTCTTCCGCGAACACGATCGAGTAGCCGCGCTCCCACCCGTCGCGTGCCGTGGACTCGACGCCGAAATTGGTCGAGATGCCGCACATCACGAGCGTGGTGATTCCGCGGCGCCGCAGCTGTAGATCCAGCTCGGTGCCGTAGAACGCCCCCCATTGGTGCTTGGTGATGTGGATGTCGCGCTCGCCGGCACCGAGGGCTGGAGAGAGTACGTCCCATCCATCCGGTCTCGCGCGTGCCACCAGCTCGTCGCAGGGCTGAGACAGCGCGTCGGAGCCGTCCGCGGCGAATGAGACTCGCACCAGCACGAGCTGCGCGCCGGCGGCGCGAAAGTGCGCGCACATCTTGGCGGAGCGGTCGAGGACGTCGGCGCCGGCGTGCGGCGCCACGTGTCGAGCGAGGATTCCCGCCTGAAGGTCGATGACGACGAGCGCGGTCTTCGCTGCGGTGAGCTCGAGAGGCGTGGTCATGAGGCGGTGAAGCGAGCGGAGCGCGGCATGGTTTCGAGTTTGAGACTACTCGCCGCTCATCACGGGGCCAAGCCCGGGTACCACGCGATTCTCTGACACGCGGCGGGTTGACGGCGGCTCGTCCCACGGCGAGCATCAGGCGTCAACGGAGACCCCACGCTCATGGATGGAATCTCAGCCGGTCCGATCACCGAACCTGTCACTGACTACACGCCGCCGGCCGCCGAGGCCCGCGGCTTTTTCGGGCATCCACGCGGGCTCGCGACTCTGTTTTTCACGGAAATGTGGGAGCGCTTCAGCTACTACGGGATGCGCGCGTTTCTCATCCTGTACATGGTCCACGCGCTCAACTTCGACGACAAGCACGCTGGGTCGGTTTACGGAACGTACACCGCCAGCGCGTGGGCGCTCGCGATCTTCGGCGGCATCATCGCCGACCGGTGGCTGGGGCAATACAAGAGCGTGCTGATCGGCGGAATCATCATCGCGATCGGACATTTCACGCTCGCCTTCCACGCGTTGGGGGCTTTCTACAGCGGCTTGGCCTTCATCGCTGTCGGAACGGGGCTGCTCAAGCCGAACGTGAGCGGCATCGTTGGCTCGCTCTACGACAGGAGCGACACGCGCCGCGACGCCGGCTTCTCGATTTTCTACATGGGCATCAACCTCGGCGCCGCGCTGGGCCCACTGGTGGCCGGATATCTCGCACAGAAGGTGGATTGGCACTTGGGGTTTGCGTGCGCTGGCGTCGGCATGACGCTCGGTCTCATCCAGTACGTCGCCGGGCGGCGTCACCTCCAGCCAGCGATCGACCGCCTCGCGCAGCAGCGGAGAGCGGCGGCCGCGGACCGGGCGGCTGACAAGCTCGCACCGACCTCGACGGGCGGAGGAGCGACGTTCGTCGGCTTTACCTCGGTCGAGTGGAAACGCATCGCCGCGATGGCGGTGTTCTTCGTGTTCGCCGCGATTTTCTGGGGCGCGTACGAGCAAGCCGGGTCGACGCTCAATCTGTTCGGCGATCGCTACACGCGCACGACCGTTCTCGGCTTCAGTTTCCCATCGAGTTGGTTCGTGAGCGTGCAGGCGGTGCTCGTCATCGTGCTGGCGCCGGCGTTCGCGTGGTTGTGGACGGCGCTCGGTCCGCGCGAGCCGTCGACTCCCGCGAAGTTCGCGATCGGCCTTTTCTTCGTTGGACTTTCGTTCGTGTTGCTCCTCGTGCCCGCGTTCCGGCTGCAGGCGACGCCGGGGCTCCGCGTGAGCCCGCTCTGGCTCGTCGGCTGTTACTTCATCCAGGAGCTCGGCGAGCTGTCGATTTCGCCGGTCGGACTTTCGGTGTTCACCAAGTTGTCGCCGGTCAAAATCGTAGGCTTCATGCTCGGCGTGTGGTTCCTCGCCGATTCGGTGGGCAACAAGGTCGCCGGGCTTGCCGCGGGCTTCATTTCGTCAGCGCCGATGCCGCAGTTGTTCGGCGTGATCGGCGGCGTGTGCCTGGCCGCGTCCGTGGTCGCCTTCCTCATCATCAAGCCCGTGCGCGGGCTGATGGGCGGCGTTCACTGAGGAGAAGTGGCTGCTGGGCGGTGGGCGGGACTGCGAGAGGCGCGGGCCGGAATCGAACCGGCGAATAGCGGTTTTGCAGACCGCTGCCTTACCACTTGGCTACCGCGCCGCGAACGTCTGCGGAAAAGCAGTCAGAAGGTAAGGCGCGCGCCTTCTGTACGGTAGCTCACGAAGCCCCGGTTGCGAGTCCGATATCCTGGTCGGGCGCTCGGGCCGGCGCTCGGCGGGAAATGACGCCCGCAATCCGCTGACCGATCCTGATCCCCGGGTCTTCGATGAATCGATACGCGAGATACGGCACCACGATCATCAATACCCCAAAAACGGCCAAATGCACCGCCAGAGAACCCGCGGTCTTCACGAATGCGATTATCAGAAGTGGTACGTGCAGCAGGTAGATGCTGTAGGAGTACTTGGCGACCACCTTCGCCGCCTTCGACAAGAACGACGAAGGCATATCGCTGAACAATGGAATCATGAGTCCGACGGTAAGTGGCAGCGGCCAGCCCCGGATCGGCGAATTCCACGCAGGCTGAAGCGCGAGCGAGAAGACCGCCACCGCGGCGAGAAGAATCAGCGGCCACCACTTGCCGTCGAAACGCCGGCGCTGCGCGCCGGCGCTCGAGAGAATTCCGTAGGCGAGCACTCCGGACATGAAACAGGGGCCGAAAATCGCCAGGGCCAGCGGAGTGATGCTGAGCTCCTGCTTGGGATGCGTCAGACAGATAGGAATCCCAACGAGGACGGCGGCGAGAAATAGTCCAAAGGCCGGTCGGGCTCCGCGGCGCGCGAACAGGAAGCACAGCGGCAGCAAGACGTACATCTGTATCTCGATCGGGAGCGTCCACAGCACCGACTCGAGGTTCGGACTTCCAACGAGATTCTGGATCAGCAGGACGTTCGCGGCGATCATGCCTCGGGTCGTGCCGGCAGGCAGCGCGGTAACCACGATGAACGCCACGACCGCGATCGAAAGCGGGTAGATGCGAAACCAGCGCCGGACGTAAAAAGCCTTCACCCATCCTGCTGTGCCGTCCGCGGTCGCGTAGAGACCCTGAGACGAGCGCATCAGGACCAGCGCCGTGTGTACGAAAAAGAGCAGTACGCCCGTTCGTCCCAGCACTTGCTCGACGTAGTGCCAGTCGTCAGCCAGGATTCGCCACAGCAAGTGGTCGAGGAGCACGCACAGAACCGCGACGGCGCGAAGCACGTCGAGGTTGTTCACAGGGAACGCGTCAGACGGCGATTTTGTCGTGACGCTCGGGACCGCGGCGGCCGCAGCTGTACTCACGCCCAACAATGGCAAAGCCGGCTGTGCCGGTCAACGAGCAAACCGCTCCCAAGACGAGATCGTAACGAAGCGTGCCAGGACGAGATACCCGCTCGCGGCTCGCCTGCCGGACTCAACCGACCGTTGCACCTCTCCTCCGTCGCTGCCCGGCATCGGCGTCCTCTCTCGTCTCGTCGACCCGAGCCCGTCTTGACAGCTGCGGCGGATGTAGACATCCTACCCCCTAGGATGTAGACGATCTACATCCAACGAACTCCGAGGCGCTCATGGGCAAGAACGAGCCAAAATCGCGCATCGAGCTGCTCCAAGGCACCCTCGACATGATCGTCCTGCAGACGCTGCGCTGGGGACCGCGTCACGGATATGGCATCGCCCAAATGATTCGCGCCGGCTCCAACGACACGCTGCAAGTCGACACCGGTTCGCTCTACCCCGCGCTGCATCGTCTCGAGCGAAAGAAGTGGATCAGCGCGGAGTGGGACATCTCCGAGAATCGGCAGCGCGTTCGCGTTTACAAGCTCACGACCGCGGGGCGGAGCCAGCTCGCCGTCGAACGCTCCAAGTGGGAGCAACTCTCGCAGGCGATCGCGGGCTTGATGCAGCCCCCGGCGACGGAAGGCGGATCATGAGGTGGCCATTCGGACCCGACGCCGCGCGCGACGCCGAGCTCGACGAAGAGATTCGCGCGCACTTCGCGATGGCCATCGCCGAGCGAATCAAGCGAGGCGAATCGCCTGAACAAGCAACGGCCGCCGCGCGCCGCGAGTTCGGCAACGTCGGTCACGTGAAGGAGGTGACGCGCGAGACGTGGGGTGGAATCTGGCTCGAGCGCCTCGTGCAAGACGTGCATTTCACGTTCCGATCTCTGCGCCGCGCGCCCGGGTTCACCGCCGTCGCCGTGCTGACGCTCGCCCTCGCGATCGGTGTCAACACGACGATGTTCACCGTCGTGAACGGCATCCTGTTTCGTCCTCTTCCGTTCCGCGCTGAAACCGAGTTGTTCGTGATATCGCACGCTCCCGCCGGGCCGTTCATCAATGGTCCGGCGATGTTCGATGCGACCTACGCTGCGTACGCGCCGAAGCAGCACTCGTTCCAGGCCATCACGAGTTACGGCCGCGCCCAGGCGACGATGACGGGCGTCGGCGATCCGACGCGAGTCTCGGTCTCGGGTTCCTCGGACGGGTTCTTTGCGGTGCTCGGCGTGTCGCCGGCGCGCGGGCGCGCGTTCAGTGAGGCGGAGTATCGAGACAGTTCGGACGCTCACGTCATCATCAGCGACGGCCTGTGGCGAGATCGGTTTGCGTCGCGCCCCGACATAGTCGGCCGCGCACTGGACCTCGATGGCGTGCGCCAGACGATCATCGGCGTGATGCCCGCCGGTTTCGATTTCCCGAGTGGAGTGCGCATCTGGAAAACCGCGCCGATCTATCCGAATCCGCACCGCGTTTCGATTCGAGCGGTAATCGGCCGCCTCGCCCCCGGGAGCACGCCGGCTGCGGCGCTCTCCGAGATGCAATCCATCATGAAGGGAATCGAGCACCAACGGTCCGATCTCCAGATTGAACGGTCGGCGGAGGGCGTCATCCCGATTCGCCGCGCGGTGGTCGGCGACGTCCGTCGTTCGTTGCTGCTGTTCGAGGGCGCGGTGGCGTTCGTGCTGCTGATCGCCTGCGCGAACGTCGCCAACCTTCTGCTCATGCGCACGGCGGCACGGCAACACGAGATCACGATCCGCACGGCTCTGGGCGCGGGACGCGGCAGACTGACACGACAATTTCTCACCGAAAGCGTGATCATCGCGCTCGTGGGGGGCGCGCTGGGCGTGGCGATCGCGCTCGGGGGAGTGCCGGCGCTGGTTGCGGCCGCGCCCGCGGATCTGCTCCCGCGCACGCACGACATCAAGATCGATTGGACGGTGTTGGCCGCGACCGCGGCGGCCTCGGTCTTCGCCGGAATCGTTTTCGGCGTCGCTCCGGCTCTCCAATCGACGCGACGTGCCTTGCGCGCGTCACTCGCCGAAAGCGGACAAGCATCGACGGCGCCCCGGGCCGCGCTTCGAAGCACGATCGTGATTCTGGAGTTGGCGCTGGCGCTCGTGCTCTTGGTGGGCACCGGTTTGATGACGCGCTCGTTCTTCCGAATGCGCTCCGTGGGTCTGGGATTCAACCCGGAGAACGTCGTCACGTTCACCGTCGATCTGCCGCACGCGCGCTACCCGACCGCGGCGTCTCTCCAGGATTTCCGAAAGCGAACGGAATCCGCGTTGCGCGGCGTTCCGAATCTCCAGGCGGTGGCAGCCGTCAACTGGCGGCCGATGGGCACCGCGTCGATCGTGGGCGATTTCCGGTACGACGACGGGCGAAAGCCGGGCTTCGTCGTGCTCAAGCCGTGCGTCACGCCGGACTATTTCCGCGTGATGGGAATTCGCCTGCGTGCCGGACGCGCCTTCGCTGACGGCGACGACGAGGCGTCACCGAAAGTGGCGATCGTAAGCGCCGCGGTGGCAAACAAGCTGTGGCCGGCCGGCAACGCGGTCGGCAAACGAATCAGCATGTCCGATGACCCCGGACCGAACGATTGGATCACGGTCGTCGGCGTCGTCGACGACATCATTCAGGATGGCGTGACGTCGCAACCGTCGCCCGCGATCTACGAACCCCTGTCTCAGATCACGTTTGGCCCGTTCATCGATCATCTCGCGTTCGTCGCCCGCAGCGAAGCCGATCCGGCCGTCGTCGAGCGAGAGTTTCTCGGCGTTCTGAAGGCGGTCGATCCGCTTCAAGCCGTTCAGTCGCTCGGCACCATGAACAGTCTCGTCATGCTGTCCATCGCCGAGCCGGTGTTTCAGATGCGGCTGCTCGCGTTGTTCTCGATCCTCGCGATGATTCTCGCGGCGGTCGGGATCTACGGCGTGCTCGCGTCGGCTGTGAACGAGCGCTCGCGTGAATTCGGAATTCGCATGGCGCTCGGCGCTTCGCCCGCGGGAGTCGTGCATCTGGTGCTGCGCCGGACGGCCGCATTGTCGTTCGCGGGCGTCGTCATTGGATTGGCCGCGGCAGTCGGCGTCACTCGGGTCCTCACGAAATTCTTGTTCGGCGTGGCGCCGACTGATCCCCTCACGTTTGCCGTGGTCACCGCGACGCTCGTGGGGACCGCATTCGCCGCGGCGTTCGTACCCGCGCGTCGGGCGAGCCGAGTCGATCCCCTCACGGCAATTCGGCACGAGTGATCGTGGGAGACGGGCCACGACACGAGGGAAGAAGAATTCAACGCAGAGACCGCCAGACTTGAACGACAATCCCGCAGATGACAACCAAAGGTGTTCAATCTGCGGGATCGCTTTCAGAATCTGTGTCGTCTGCGCTGAGTTTTTCTGGCCCTTCTAGTAGCTCGAACGGTGATACTGGCCAATCAGAGCTCGGGCACCCGCACGGCTCTGATGCCGTAGACCGGAGCGATGCGTCCATTGCCGTTCGCCTGGAACCTTACCGTGATCTTCGATTTGCCCTGAACGAGATTCGCGGGCACATCGTAGCGCGCGTCGAAGAACCCGACCGCCGTTCGGTTGGGTTCGAACCTGCCCACCGACGTTCCGTCCACGTCGATCTCGAAGTTGCCGAGTACCGGCGGCAGCCCGGGCTCGTTGAAGTACGTGACGACGATCGCCGTCGGTGACGCCGGATTCGCGGCGAGATCGTACGAGAACCAACCGGTTCCACCCCGCGACGGGCGGCCGTTCGTGCGCGTGACTTGTCGGTCGGCGGGATCGCTCTTGTAGCCGAAGTTCGGCTCCGCCTGCGAATCGCCCGGTCGCACGTAAGCGACGGTCGCCGCTTCCAACCGCTTCACGCGCTCTCGCTCCGCGGCCACAGCCGCGACGCGCGCATCGAATTCCGTCGGCGTCACGACGTCGAAGTAGACGCTGTACGTCCGTTCGTGTGTGCGATAGAACGGCGTGAGTGAAACGTCTTCGACCTGCGTTGGTTGGCCGATCGGACGCGCGACTTGTTTGATCTGGAAATCGCCCTGCTTGGCCGCGGGGAGAACCCATTCCGAAACCGGACGCTCCGCCGCCACGAGCAGGGGCACCGGCTGCCCAGCCGCGCCTTCGCCGCGCGATTCTCGTCGCGGACCGAGGTCGCCGGCCAATACGAGCGGACCCCACATGATCGCGGCGATGCGTTTGTCGTCGGGCGTCGCTTCGAGATGAACCGTCTTTGGCAGCGTGAGCTCGACGGTGTCGCCGCTCTTCCACGTTCGCGAAATCTCGACGAACGAGCTTGGTTGCGGGAGAGAATCCTCGTTGCCCATCAAGCGGCCGCCGGCCGCGCCGGGGCGAAGGCTCGCGAGCGCGGGAATTTCGATCGGCGCGCCGTTGACCTTCACCGCGAATCCGTCGCCGGCCCACGTCGGCCGACGAATGGCGAGCGTGAACTTCGCCGCCTTCGGCAGCGTGAGCTTGAGCGTCGCCGAATCGCCGTCGGGGAAGCTCGTTTCCTGAGTGATCTGTGCGCCCCCTCCCGCCAGCCTGAGCTTCGCGGTCGACGGGATGAACTGGGTCACCCACGCCGTGTCGTCGGACTCGTAGTACACGCCGTAGCCGTGCAGGGCGTGGTTCTCCATCCCGGTGCCGACGCAGCAGGTGAAGCTCTGCAGCATGTTCTGGTATTCCTGCTGCACGCCGCGGCCAACAGGAACCATGTACGACATGCGCGCATTTGCCGGATCCATCGACGCCAGCACGTGGTTGAACAGCACGCGCTCGTGGAAATCGGCGTAGAACGGATCCGGCCGGAACGAGAAGAGCCGGCGGGACAGTTTGAGCATGTTGTAACAGTTGCACGACTCGCACGTGCGTCCATCGACGCGCGAGCCGAGGACGTCGGCCGGCCCGAAGTACTCCGCGCTCCCCTGACCGCCGGTGGCGTACGTGTGATGCTCGACGGCGCGGTCGAAGAACGTCGACGCCGCGAGGATGTCGCCCGTGTCGCCGGTGTACCCGTAGCGCGCGGCCGACCCGATCACTTTTGGGATCTGACAGTTGACGTGCTTGCCGGCGAGGTTGTCCTGTCCGCGCTTGAGCGCGTCGGTGAACGCGCGGTGCTCGAAGCGATACGAAAGGTCGAGCCACCGCTTGTCGCCGGTGTCGACGTAGAGATCGGCGAGGATCTCGTTCATGCCGCCATGCTCCGTGAGGAGCATCTTCTGAACCTGCGCGTCGGAGAGCGGAGCGAGCACGCCCTCGGCCCACGCGGCGAATTTTGTCTCGACGGCGAGCGCGGTCTTGTCGCCGGTGAAGCGATACGCGTCGCGCAGACCGGCGTAGGTCTTGTGCAGCGTGTACCACGGCGACCAGAGGCCATTGAGGTCGAACGCGCCAGGACGAATGTCACCCTTCGACACCTGCGCGAACGATTCGCGCCCGTGCTCGAGCGCGGAAAGATAGCCGTCGCCGTTCTTGTCCTGCACTTCCTTCAGCTCCCGCACGAGGTACTGCGCGCGTTGCTTGAATCGCTCGTCACCCGTCGCGGCGTACATCAGGCTCACGGCGGAGAGATGGTGACCGGCGATGTGGCCGGTGAGGTTACGCCCGCCGCCGTCCCAGCCGCCGTACGGCTCGGCCTTCTGCGGCAGACCGGCGCGCACTCTATAGAAGGCCATCATGCGGTCCGGCTCGAGCGAGAGCAGGTATTTCGCGTCCGCCTCCTGCGCGAGCTTCGTCGGTCCGCCCGTGACGCGCACGTCTGCCAGTGGTACCGGCCGCGCGCGAAGGAGTTTGTCTTCCATCTCCTTGGCGCCCGGACCGAAAATGCCGGACGTGTCGGACGCGACTGTCTCCGCACGCGATTCGTGCGTGAGAGGGCCGAGCGTGAGCGCGGCCGCCGCTGCCGCGGAATTCTGGAGGAAATCGCGACGATTCTGAGAGGCACCCATGCGATTCAGTCTGCCGCTGGCGCGACACGACCGCAAGTCGGGACCGGGCGGCTATTTTGGACCGGCGGCCGCCGCGGTTACCGCGATGATCGGAGTGGTCGTCGGCTGCTGGGCGCCGCCCGACGCTTCTTCAGTCACCGCCACGGCGGCGAGCGAGTCGCGGGCGAGGGCGTATGTGGCGCGGACGACGGCTTCGCCACGGAGCGGATCGAAGGTGCCAGCGCTGATCTTCGCGCCGGCGGCGGTCACAAGCCAAAGTTGATACGTCCGCCCCGGCTTCAGATCCGGCATATCGTGCGCGACGAAGGTCCAAGTGTTCTTGGTCTTGTCCCAGAACATGCGCGCGAACGGCGCGTTGACGCCGTTCTTGGTCAGCGTCATCACGGCGACGTCGCGGCCGGTGATCGCCACGACCATGCTGTCCCGGGCGAGCACCGCCAGCCGCAACGAGTCGGTCGTTCGCTGCGCGGCCGCCACGCGTGCCGCCTGGCCGCTCAGTGTATCCCGCAATGCCTGGCGATCCCGAACGATCCAGGCAAGGACGGCCACGCTGACGACCAGCAGAACGCTCGCCGCGGCGGCCACCCACTCGGCCCGGCGCCACGCGAGCGAGCTGATGACCGCCGACCGGTCGCGGATCTGCTCTTTCTCGGCCTCCGCACGCGCCATGAGCCGCGAGCGAATACGCTGTCGACTCGCGCCGGCGGTTCCGATCGATGGCGTCGCCGCGTACGCGAGCTGTGCGGTCGTGTCGCGGAGCGCCGTCAGTTCTTCGCGGCACGGGATGCACGTCGAGACGTGCGCGATCACCGCCTCGCGTTCGGCGCCATCGAGCGCGTCGAAGGCCAGCGCATCGAGCACGGCAAAGGCTTCGTCGTGCGTCATCTCGCGGCTCATGTGACGGCCTCGCGCAGAGGATGCAACTTCTCTCGCAGCTTTTGAAGCGCGAGTCGCATCCTCGTTTTGATCGTGCCCAATGGTTGGCCCGTTTGTTCGGCGATCTCGGATTGACTCAGTCCGCCGAAATACCCCAACTCGAGCGCCTCGCGTTGCTCCGCGGGAAGATCGGCGAGGGCGGCGCGCACGATTCGGCTTCGTTCGGCGTGCTCGGCGTCGGCCAGCGGATCGCTCGGCGCGGCAGCCGTGGGCGCCGACGTGTCGGCCTCGCTCGCCGTCGCGTCGACGAGCGGATCCTCACGGAGCCGGCGACGCGCGCGCAAGCGATCGAGGGCACGGCTGCGGGCGATCGTGAGCAGCCACGTCTGCACCGAGCCTCGCTCGACCTCGAACCGCTCCGCCTGTCGCCACGCCTGCCAGAACGCTTCTTCCACGACGTCCTCCACGTCATCCGGCGATTCGAGCATACGCGACACCACGCCATGGACGACTGGAAACCACCGGTCGTAGAACGTGCCCAGCGCGCGCTCGTCCTTCGAACGCATGCGACGCACCAGCTCGGCGTCCACCGCGGCGCGTGCCGCCGTGGAATCGCGCGCGCCAGCGTCGGATGAGCTGGCCGCGCTCGCCATCGCTGAGGGATACGTCTCCGACTTCGGGGCCGGATTCATCGCGGCGAATGTACGGGCCGCGGCAATCCATCGCCAACTCAAGCGTTTCGGTGACGGGCGCTAAATTCTGATCAGGTGGCTCACGACCCGTATGCAGCGCTCCGCGTAGAGAATTACCGGCGGTTCATCGTCTCGACCTTGACGATGACCCTGTCGTCGCAGATCCAGGCAGTCGTTGTCGCCTGGCAGATCTACGACATCACGCGCGACCCGCTATCGCTCGGCTTGATGGGCCTGGCCGAAGCGCTGCCCTTCATCGGCATCGCGCTGTTCGCCGGCCATGTCGCCGACCGATTCAGCCGGCACCGCATCTCGATCGCCTCGCTCGGCGTGCTGTTCGCGTGTTCGGTGTCGCTGCTGGTCTTCAATCTCATTCCCGGCTTTCTTCCGCGCTTCGGGGCTCTGCCCTTCTACGCGGTGATTTTCGCCAGCGGCGTCGCGCGGAGCTTCCTGCAGCCGGCGCGACAAGCACTCGGCGCCGAAATCGTCGAACGGAAGCTCTACGCGAACGCGGTCGCGTGGCGCTCGTCGACGTGGCAGACCGCGGCTGTCGTCGGTCCCGCGCTCGGGGGATTGATCTACGGCTTTTCATCACCGCGCGTCGCGTACATCGCCGACGCGGTCATGATGATCGTCGCGCTGGTGTCGTTTTATCGAATCGACTACGAGCACCGTCCGATTCGCGACGTGACCGAATCGATCGGCGAGAGCCTTGGCTCGGGTCTGCGGTTCGTGTTCAAGGAGTCGGTGCTTCTCTCCGCGCTGACGCTGGATCTGTTTTCTGTCTTGCTGGGAGGCGCCGAGGCGTTGCTGCCGGTCTTCGCAGATCAGATCTTGCACGTCGGGCCGCAGGGTCTGGGACTGCTGCGCGCCGCGCCTGCGGCGGGCGCCGTGGTGGCCTCGGTTTTTCTCGCGCATCGGCCGCCCTTCAAGCGCGCGGGTCGCACGCTGCTCTACGCCGTCGCGACGTTCGCGGTGTGCATCGTGGGGTTCGGCCTCTCGCGCAGCTTCGGGCTGTCGCTCGCGCTGCTCGCGATCAGCGGTATGGCGGACAACGTGAGCGTGCTCATTCGGTCGACGCTGCTCCAGGTGCTCACGCCGTCGGAGATGTTCGGCCGCGTGACGTCGGTGAACTCGATTTTCGTCGGCTCGTCCAACGAGCTCGGAGCGTTTGAATCCGGCGTCGCGGCGAAGCTGCTCGGGACGGTGCCGTCGGTAGTGCTGGGAGGCCTAGCGTCGCTCGGCGTGGTCGTGACGATCGGATTGTGGGTGCCGCGGCTGCGCCAGCTCGGTCGGATCGACGAGCTGACGCCGACGGCGCCGACCACCGCGCCGTCGCCGGCTCCTGGCTGACCGGGTTGGGCTGGATTTCGGACGATTTGACACCGTATGACACGAAATAACCGTCAATGGCGACTTGGTTCGCGACTTTTCGTGACAACGTGCGCCGATAATTGCATTTTTTGCAGAAATTGCAGTACATTTGGCGAGTCACCGGAGCCCGCCGAACTCCTATCCAGAGGCCGTTCCTCCCATGTCAGAGACTTCTTTGTCAGCCCGTAAGACCGTCATCCGCGAAATCACTGAACGTGAAGTCCGGACCGAGGCGCTCGGCGATCATGGTGCGCTGCCGCGCACATCCGAGTACTTCGGGATGAACACCTTTGGCGTCCGCCAGATGCGGGACAAGCTGCCGCGTGACACCTACAACAAGCTCCTCGACGCCGTACGGCACGGGAAAAAGCTCGACGTCGACATCGCGCCGCGCGTGGCGCAGGCCGTGAAGGAATGGGCGATCAGCCGCGGTGCGACGCACTTCACGCACTGGTTCCAGCCCCAGACCGGTCTCACGGCCGAAAAACACGACGCGTTCCTGTCGTTCGACGACGGTCAGCCGATGGAGTCGTTCGGCGCGTCGCAGCTGATCCAGAGCGAGCCTGACGCGTCGAGCTTCCCGTCGGGCGGATTGCGCGCGACGTGGGAAGCGCGCGGCTACACGGCGTGGAACCCGGCGAGTCCGGTGTTCATCGCCGAGTGGGCCGGCGTGAAGACGCTGTGCATCCCGTCGGTGGTCGTCGGCTACCACGGCGAAGCGCTCGACGAGATGACGCCGCTGCTCCGCAGCTCCGACGCGCTTTCGGCGAGGGCGATCGAGTTGCTCGAGCTCCTCGGCGACCGCGGCGTGTATCGCGTGTACACGACGATGGGACCCGAGCAAGAGTATTTCCTCATCGACCGCGCGCATTTCGCGCTGCGGCCGGACCTCGTGATGGCGGGCCGCACGCTCATCGGCGCGCCGCCGCCGCGCGGACAGCAGCTCGAGGATCACTACTTCGGCGGCATTCCGGAGCGCATCCAGGCGTGCATCGCCGAGGTCGAGCACGAGCTGTACAAGCTCGGGGTGCCGATCATCACGCGTCACAACGAAGTCGCGCCGAGCCAGTTCGAGATGGCGCCGCGCTTCGAGGAGACGGATGTCGCGGTCGACCACAACCAGCTGGTGATGGCGACGCTTCGCCGCGTCGCGCTTCGCCACGGCCTGCAGGCGTTGCTGCACGAGAAGCCGTTCGCGGGGATCAACGGGTCGGGCAAGCACTGCAACTGGTCGATGTCGATCGCCGCCGACAATCACGATCTCGACGGCGCCAATCTGCTCAAGCCGGGACAGACGCCGCACCAGAACATTCGGTTCCTCGTCTTCCTGGCCGCGGTGCTGCGCGCCGTGCACAAGCACGCCGGCCTGCTCCGCGCGGGCATCGGCACGTCGGGCAACGAGCATCGCCTTGGCGCGAACGAGGCGCCGCCGGCGATCATCTCGGTCTTCATGGGCACCATGCTCACGAAGGTTATCGAGGCGATCGCGTCGGGCAAAAACGCGAACGGCGCCGAGCACGAGATGATCAAGCTCGGCGTAGCGCGTCTGCCCGAGATCGAGAAGGACAACACGGACCGCAACCGCACGTCGCCATTCGCATTCACCGGCGCGAAGTTCGAGTTTCGCGCCGTGGGCTCGTCGCAGTCGATCGCGTTCCCGATCGTGCTGCTCAACGCCGCCGTCGCCGAAGCGATCGGCGAGATCAGCACGGCGCTGCGCGCGGAGCTCAAGAAAACGAAGAAGGTAGACGACGCCGTGCTCAAGGTCGTGCGTCCGATCTTCAAGGAGACGTCGCCCGTTCGTTTCGAGGGAAACAACTACTCCGAGGAGTGGGTGAAGGACGCCGCCAAGCGCGGTCTGCCCAATCTTCGCCGCACGCCCGAGTCGCTGATGCAGCTGGTGACGAAGCAGTCGATGAAGCTGCTCACGTCGCTCGGAATTCTCAGCGACGAAGAGCTGCATTCGCGCTATCACGTGCGTCTCGAGCGGTACATCAAGGACATGCTCATCGAGCTGCACACGCTGCGCGAGATGGTCGACACCATCGTCCTGCCGGCGGCGCTCGAGTATGCCGGGGGTCTCGCCGCGTCGGCGGCGAGCGCGAAGGCGGCGGGCATCAAGCCGATCCCGCAGGTCGAGGTGGCGAACAAGCTCGGCGCCTCGATCGGCGACCTCCAGAAGCATCGCGTCGCACTCGGCAAAGTGATCGACAAGGCCGAAGGCATGCACGACGCCCTCGAGAAGCAGGCGGAGTTGCTCACGAGCGACGGCGCCGACGCGATGGCGGACGTGCGCCGCTGCTGCGACGAGCTGGAGCTGTCGGTGAGCGACGAGATGTGGCCGCTGCCGAAATACCGCGAGATGCTTTTCCCCGTTTAGTCAACCATGGCGGTCCCGTGACCGAACGGGCGAGCAACGGCCGCGAAATCAACATTCGTGAAGCCGCGGATGACGATCTCACGGCCGTTGTCGCGATGCTGAACCGCGAGATCGCGGAATCGCCGTACGTGTACGCCGACGCGCCGGTAACGCTTGACGAGCGACGCGGGTGGCTGGCGTCGCACCGGGCCGCCGAGCTTCCAGTGATCGTCGCCACGCCGACGGACGACTCCGCCAACTTGCTTGGATGGGGAGCGCTTTCCGTTTATCGACCGTCGGGCGGCTATCGTTTCACGGTCGAGGCCAGCGTGTACGTAGACCCCGCCGCGCAACGACGGGGCATCGGCGCGCGCCTGCTGTCGTGGTTGTGCGACGAGGCACGCAAGCGGGAGATGCACGCCCTCGTCGCCAGCATAGACTCCGAAAACGCCCCGAGCATCGCGCTGTTCGAGCGCCGCGGATTCCGCGAGGTGGCGCGGCTGAACGAGGTCGGATGGAAGTCAGGGCGCTGGAGAACCCAACTCCTCTTCATTCGGCCGGTGTAACTGAGGGCGACGGTCGATGCGCGGCGGGCGATGGTTAGCGCAGCCAGACGTATACGAGCGCGCAGGCCTTCGTGTGGTTCGCCCACGCGGCACGGTCGGTGTTCGAGATGGGGACGGCTTGGATGGGTCGTTTGAGAGTCGGACGAGCGGGGCCGCGAGTGTCGTAGATCTCGACGTTTTCGATGTCGTCGACGGTAAGCGTTCCGATTTCCACGATGTCGGGACCGCCGTTCACCATGGCCGCGCAGTCTTTGTCGAGGGTCCCCGGCGCGCCGCTGTGCACCGAGTGGTAGCCGATTTGAACCGCATCGTACACCCACTGGATGTTCATCTCGACCAACTCGGCGTGCGAGTACACGCGCGAATTCATTTGGCTGCGCCAAGCAAGACGCTGACCAAGGTCGTCGACGTTGTGAACCTCGCGGACAGTGAGCGGCCGCGCCGGCGGCGCGAGCGTGACGCGAATTCGTTCACCGCTGTCCGCCGGTACGATCACGCTCACGAGCCGATTCGCGTACCCGGCATCTTTCACGGCGACGAGATAGCTGCCCGGCTTGATCGGGATGTAGAACTCGCCGGTCGAATCGGTCGTCGCGTGCTGCGCATGGCCGAGCACACGCACTTCGGCGCCACCCAGCGCGTTGAACGCCGTGTCGCCGACGACACCGCTCAATCCGCCACGCGCGACAGTCGACACAACGGGACGGAGCACGTAAGCAAGCGGCACGAGCGAGAACATGCCGGTCCCGCCGGCGCTGTCGACCACCATCTCACGAATCTGCGGGCCGTATCCGAGCTTGCGCGCGCGAACTTCGTATTTGCCGGGCGCGACGTCGGTGAAGAGAAAGGTCCCATCCGCCTTACTAAACACTCGACGCTGGAGCGACGTGATCGAGATCTCGACGCTGTCGAGCGCGAATGCGGCTGTGTCGCGCACGACGCCGCCGATCCTCCGCGCCCCGGGTTTGTCCGGCGCCGCGTTGACGACCACCGCCGGCAGTCTCGTCGGCTGCTGCGCGAGCGCAGCTCGCGGCGCGAGTACCACCGACGCAGTGAGCAGCACAAGTCGCTGAATACGAACGCGGGACGAGCGAAGGGGCCGGCGCCCCACGCCGACCCCTCGCCCTGTTCCTGCCGCTGCCGCCTGTCGCTGACGCCTACAGTCCCAGTACGCCAAGACCATCCCCCTTTAATGAGGACAACCCGCCTCTACGGCTGCGGCGTCACCGCCTCGCCCGCGAGCGTCGGACCGCCTTCCACCGACGTGAGCACGTCGCGCCACGCGAAGCGCTTGCCACTGCCGCGGACGTAGTAATCCATCCACTCCTTCTCGGCGACCGCCTTCAAGTACTGGTTGCGCACGTCCGGGATGCCATGCGTGGTACCGGGGTAGACCCAGAATTCGTTCGGCACACCGAGCTTGGAGAGCGCCATGTGCATCTCCTCGCTCTGCGGGCGCGGAACGCGCGGGTCGCCGTCGACGACGTGGATGAAGATCGGCGTCTTGGCGTTCTTGATGTACGTGATCGGCGACTGCCGCATCCAGACGTCGAGCTGCCCCGGCTCCCAATACATCTTGTCGCCTAGGTACCACTGGCGAAGCCGCTGCGTGTCGCTCTGCGACCACATCGAAACCCAGTTCGCGACGCCTGCGCCGGAGCTGATCGCCTTGAAGCGGTTCGTGTGCGTCTCGATCCAGTTCGAGTAATGGCCGCCCGCGCTCCAGCCCAGCGCGCCCATCTGCGTGCTGTCGACGAGTCCCTGAGCGATCAGGTAGTCGACGCCCGTCATGATGTCTTGGAATCCCTTCGTGAAGTAGTCGCCCTGGCTCTCGATCTTGAACTTCTCGCCGTATTGCGTGGATTGGCGGTAGTTCGGAAGCAAGATCGCGTAACCCGCGCCGGCGTATACCTGTGCGTTGTAGCCGCCGTTGAACCCGAGCATGTCAGCCGCTGCCGGGCCACCATGAATCGCGACGATGAGCGGATAGCGCTTTCCCGCCTGATAGCCGACAGGCTTGATGAGAACCCCTGAAACCTTCGTGCCGTCGTTCGACTTCCAGGTGATCTCCTCTTCCTCGCCCAACGCCACGTCTCGCTTGACCCACGCGTTCGGATCCGTGAGCTGCGTCCACTTCGAGCGATCATTGATGTCGCTTAGCGAACCAACCGTGTAGTTCGCCGGCGGCGTGTGCGGGTCGGCGTACGTGATCATGAACCGGCCCGTCTCGTCGTCGCGCGCGACGGTGATCGTTCCCTTGACGTCGGTGATCTGCTTGGCCTGGCCGGTCGAGACAGACACCGAGAAGAGCTGCGTCGTCGCGCGAACTCCGGTGCCGAAGTAGATCGTGTCGCCATTCGCCGACCAGAACGAGCTCTCGATTCCTTCACCGCCGCCGCCGCCGCCGCCACGGCCTCCGGCGCGGACGTCCAGATCGACGTTGCCACCGATCTTTCGCAGCGGCTCGCTCGGTTGGTCGACGTGACGGACGTACATGCGCTCGTTGTGCATGTACTTGAAGTCGTCGGGCGCCGAGAACGCGAGGAGCTTGCTGTCCGGCGAGAAGAGCACCGGTCCTTCGCCGATGTCGGTGTTCTTGGTGAGACGCTCGATGTTGCCCGTGGCGACGTTGAGCAGGTGGAGATCGGCGTAATCGTTTTGCTCGAGAATGCCGCGCTCGTACCGGTTCGCCGACATGCCGTGGAAGCCGATCCACTTGCCGTCCGGCGAGATCGTGAATTCACCGACGCTGTAACTCGGATCGTTCGTGAGCCGGCGCTCCTGTCGCGAGTCGAGATCGTAGACCCAGAGGCTCGAGATCGACGTCGCGGGATTGCGCGGCTTGACGGTGAACTGTTTGTCGGTGCGCATGCGGTCGTCGCGATCGATGCTGTCCGGCGAGACGAAGTAGATGCGTTTGCCGTCCGGCGAGAACTGCCAGTTCGAGATCCCCGTGGCGTGATGCGTGAGCTGCGTCGGCTTCGGGATCCCCATCCCCGTCAGTGAGATGTCGTAGATCTGCTCGTCGCCGGCACGACCCGACGTGAAGACGATGGACTTGCCGTCCTTGCTGAAGGAGAAGTTGGACACGCCTTCCCGCGCGTCGGTGATGCGCATGGCTTCCCCGCCGTCCATTCGCATGACGAAGATTTGATTGCGCGCGCCGCCTTCCCCGCCACCCCGGCCGCCCCCGCCCCCGCCCCCCCGACCGCCGGCCGCTGCGCCCGCCGCGGTTGTCGGCGCGTCGCGATCGGACAGGAACGCGATGCCTCGTCCGTCGCGCGACCATTTGGGGCTCGTCTCGTTCTTGTCGTTCGTGAACGTGAGCTGCCGAGTTGTCTGAAGCCCACGGTCGAACGAGACGAGATAGATGTCGGACTGGCGGCGCGCCGTCTGCCAATCCGGTGTGCTCAGCGAGTAGAGCATCGACTTGCCGTCGGGACTGATGTCCTGCCCGGCGACCTGCCGCATGTTCTGCGCGTCGAGGAAGGTCATCGGACGTTGCGCGAGCGCCGGTGCGGCGAGCAACGCGCCGAGCGCCAGAGCGCAAAATGGAGACGGGCCGCTTTTCATGGAGATCTCCGAGAGGGCGGGCTTCTAGTATGTGGCGGCGAGGGGCCAATCGCTACAGAGGTGGTGCGGGGTGAGGCGGCGGGGTGCGGTGACCTGGAGCGTGTGCGGTGAGCGGGGGGGTGCGTGAATTTGGCTGGCCGAGCGCGTCTGGCGACCACCGCGCCGCGTGTTTCTATTTGGATTCGATGCTAGCCACGGCCTTTCAAGAAGGGCTTCTATGACCGAACCCATTTCACGACGCGACTGGATCAAGACAGTCGGCGTCGTCGGCGCCGGCGCGATCGTGGCGTCGGAGTCCGTGCTGGCCGAAACGCCCAGCGCCGTTCCGCCTCTCCCGCCGCCGCCGGCCGGCCCCCCGGGAGACATCGTTGAGCTCGTGTCGACGAGCGAGATCTTCGTCCCGGCGCGCGGGCGCTCCTATCAGAAATTCAGTTACGATTTTCCTGAGCCGTCGGTCGTGTTCGGCGACTACCGGTTCGGTTTTCTCGTCTTCACGGACGAGAACACATACGGGCTCGACCGTTCCGCTCTGCGCGCCGAAGGCAACGCGGACTCGATGCGAATCACGTGCGACCGCTTCGTCTGGGCCGGCGGGCAGGAGCACGCGCCGGGCAAGCTCGAAGCGACGCTGCGCCGGACCGGGTCGACGATCGAGTGGAACGCGACGGTCGAGATGGGGGGAGGTCGACCGGTGAAGACGGTCACGACGATCATCCGCGGCGTGCCGCGCGGAGCGGTGTCGTTCGGCGGCGGTGGATTCCCGCAGCAGCAGAACGACGGCGAGAGCCTCGTCGGATATCCGTTCGGCGGCGGCGACCTCAATGCGTCGGGGAGCATGGGGACGCCGCTTCTCATGATCCAGACGCCGTCGGACGTGTTCTACGTGTCGTCGCTCGACGATCGCGTGCGGCCGAAGCGCTTCTATCTCGCGCCGGGCGAGACGAGCTACCGCGTCGAAGCCATCCACGAGCACGACGCGTGGCGAAACGACAACCGCGTCGAGGTCCCGACGTGGCGGCTCGGGCGCGTAGCGTCGGCCGACGAAGCCGTGAATTTGCACCTGGCGCACCTCGAGCGCGCGTACGCGATTCCCGCGTGGGAGACGCGCTCCGACGTGCCGGCGTGGACGCGCAACATCGCGATGGTGACGACGCTCCACGGAATGCACTACACGGGCTACATGTTCAACGACTACGCGAAGATGCTCGAGACGCTGCGCTGGATGTCGACGCAGATTCCCGGCGATCGCGTGCTCGCATTCATCTCGGCGTGGGACGGCCGCTACTACTGGGACTATCCCACGTACAAGGTGTCGGACCGGATGGGAGGCGAGGCCGGGTTCCGACGGCTGATCGACGAAGGGCACAAGCTCGGCTTCAAGATCATGCCGATGTACGGCATGAACTCGGCGAACAAGAAGCTCCCGATTTGGTCGAAGATCTCCGACTCGATCACTCAGAAAGTCGATGGAAACGTTTACAATCTGGACTGGGTGGATTGGAACAACGATCGACACCAGGATGGTTGGCTGGGCTACATGAACCTCGGCGCCGATTCGTGGCGGGCTCATCTCGAGGGACGCATCGCCGAGATGATCGATCGATACGGCGTGGACGCGTACTTCCTCGACATCGCCGGCGGTCACGTCAACAGCACCAACGGCGACATGCACGAAGGCACGAAGCGCCTCGTGACGAACCTGCGCACTCGTTATCCGCACGTGCTCTGCGTCGGCGAAATGCCGTACGACGCGCTGCACGGCTTCATCCCGATGTACCACGCCGGCGGCGGACCGCGTTGGCAGAAGTACAGCAAGTTCTTCCAGCACTTGAGCAGCCCCGCTCCGGGCAGAGGGTCGAGTGGCGTCCACGAGTCGGGGTTCGGGCGATTCAACAACGAGACGTTGTCGCTCTCGCCGAACGCGATTCCGACGCTGCAGGTCGTCGACGACACGTTCGCGAAGCACCGCGACGTGATGGCGGCGATCATTCAAAAAGCGAAAGAGCGCTCGGGCATCGCGTGAAGCCGGACGCGAGCGAATTCACGGTTCTTCGCGTCGCGGCGTGCCGAGCCAACATCGAGTTGGCTCGGCGCGGGCTGGCGCGGTTCACCTTCGGCAACGCGAGCGCGGTCGATCGCGAGTTGGGTGTGGTGGCGATCAAGCCGAGCGGCGTACCGTACGACGATCTCACACCCGAGTCGATGGTCGTCGTCGAGCTCGGAGGCAGGATCGTGGACGGCGACTTGCGTCCGTCGTCGGATCTGGCGACGCACCTCGAGCTTTATCGTGCGTTCTCGGGGATCGGCGGCGTTGTGCACACGCACTCGCATTACGCGACCGTGTGGGCGCAGGCGCAGCGGGAGATTCCGTGCTTCGGTACGACGCACGCCGACTATTTCCACGGTCCGGTGCCGGTGACCGCGCATCTCGAGAGTCTCGAGATCACGCAGGATTACGAGGCGAACACCGGGCGCGCGATCGTGCGTCGCTTCGAGCGGCTGGGGTTGGACCCGCTGCGCATGCCCGCGTGTCTCGTCGCGGGCCACGCGAGCTTCTGTTGGGGAGCGTCGGTGGCACGAGCGGTCGAGGTGGCGAATCTGCTCGAAGATGTCGCGCGCATGGCGTACGACACCGTGACGCTGAATGCGGCGGCGGATCCGATACCGGCTTCGTTGCTCGACAAGCACTTTCTGAGGAAACACGGGCCCGACGCGTACTACGGTCAAGAAAGGCGCGGCAAATAAAGGCGAGAGTCGAACACCGCCTTGAGCCACAGCTCTGAGCGGCAGCCGCGAGCCGCTGGCTGAAAGCGGCGGGCCCCGAGCGTTCAGAGATTTGTATCGATGGGGCGGCCGGTGAAGTCGATGGACTTTGTCGTCGATGAGCCGGCAACTCGCAGGTTGAGGCGACGCGGCGAAGGCGCGCGCAGCGTGTAGCCGGGCGCCAACCGAATCGACAGGCGGCGCGACGAGTCGCGCCACGTCATGATCAACCGCATGGCGTCGCCACGGCGGTAGTCGAACGACTTTCCATCGTCTTCGTACCACGCCGATTCGCCGTCGGCGCCGGGGTAGACGACGAGCGTCGTCGGTTCGGTGTGCGGCTCGTCGGTGTACTGGCGCACCGGATCCATCGGAATCACGGCGCCCGCACGGACGTAGAGCGGCGTCGTGGCCAGATCGACGGAGCGGTCGATCTCCTTGCCGCCGTCGACGAGGTCTTCCTTCCAGAAATCGAGCCATTTGCCGCGCGGCAGATACAAGCGGCGGTTGGTCGCGCCCTTCTCCACGACCGGCGCGACGAGAATGTCGCGTCCCCAGAGGTATTCGTCGCCGCGCGCCACGGCGACGGGATCGTCGGCGTGATGTAGCCAGAGCGCGCGCATGATCGGCATACCGGTGTCGTGTGTCTCGCGGACCGCCGTGTAGAGATACGGCATCAGGCGGTAGCGAAGCTCGAGATACTGCCGGCAGATCGGCTCGACCTGCGCGTTGTGCAGCTCGGCGGGGTCGGCCTTGAAGTTCTGCGTTTCCGGCGGCCCGCCGTCCCCGCCGTCCCAGCCCCACGGCAGATGCAGATGCCAGTTGCGTCCGTGCGATCGAAACACGGGACTGAACGCCGAGAATTGAAACCAGCGCACATAGAGCTCGCCGGTGTATTCGGCGGTGGGGATGAAGCCGCCGATGTCGGTGCCCCAATACGGAAGTCCCGTGAGCCCCGTGTTGATCCCGACCGGCACGTGTGTCTTCAACGTCTCCCAACGGGACTGTACGTCGCCCGACCAGATCAATCCACCGAAGCGCTGCACACCGGCCGACGCATTCCGGTGGAGCGCGAACGGTCGCTCGTTCGGGCGATAGACCTGCGTGCCCTCCCAATACATGCGATGGCGATTGAGCTCGGACGGCCCGTCGAAGCCGTCGCCTTGGTCGGGCCACCATCCGTCCACGCCGTCGTCCATCACAGATTTGTGAAACGGCCAGTAGCACGAGACCTGCCGGTCGGGCGGCCACTTGTTGTCCGGCGTTCGGCCGCTCGGGAGCGGAGGTGCCGTGCATTCGTCGGCGACCGAGCCGGTGAGATGCTTTCCTTCGATGACCACGTGCACGACCACCTTGAAGTGCCGATCGCGCAGCTCGGCGAGTTGTTTGCGCGGCTCCGGGAAGTTGCCCGGATGCCAGGTGAACTCACCGTTGCGCGTGTTCCAGCCGGACGGCGCGAACTCGGTGCCGAGGTAGATGAGCGCGTCGCAGGGAAGCTTCTTCTCGCGCATCGTGCGCGCGATGCCGGCGATTTGTTCGGGCCCCTCGAGCGTGCGATGCGACTGGAGATAGCCGAACGCCCAGCGCGGCGGCATTTCCGCCAGCCCGGTGATGCGCGCGTACTCGCGCATGAGAACGGCGGGATCTTTCGACGCGACGACGAATACATCGAGCGGGAGCGGGGCGTCTTTCGGCGTGAACTTGCCAAGACCGCCCGTGAAGTCGAACTCGCCGGTCGGTTGGTGAACGAACATCGCCCAACCGTTGGTGCCGACGAGCCACGGGATCGGCGCCCGCGTTCCATGCGTCGAAAGACGATATCCTCCCTGACCGATGATCATCCGATCGGCCGAGCCTTTGCGATCGAACTGCGGTCCGCCTTCCCCAAGTCCGAGGAGCGGGCCGTCGCCGAGGAGAAAGGACATGCCCGGCGACTCGGCGTCGAAGACGAGGCGCTGAACGACGGCGCCGGCGCGCGTCTCGATGCCGATCGTCGGCGGTGCATCGTCGAATTTGATGATGAGGTCTCCGGCACGAACGCGTGAGAGTGCTTCCTCCGTTCGCGAATGCGCGATCTGCCGGCCGAGCTTCTCGTTGACCAACTCGCCCGTCACGGGGAGCACGTCGGCCGCGCCGTTGTGAATGGGCCTCAGCGTGATCCGCGCCGTCGCCCCGCTCAGGGAGGCGACTTCGACCTCGACGGCCTGGCCGGCGACAACGATCTCCTTCGCCGCGCCGAGGATACGACGACCGCCGATGGCAAGTCCGGCGCCGACGACCCCGAGTTGTTTGAGAGCGTCACGTCGGGACACGGAGTCGGGCATCGCTTCGTTATCTCCGGCCACTGATGTGGAAGGAAAACTTCAGCACAGATCCCGCAGACTTGAAGCGAGGCGAAGACAGCGTGAATTATCCAAATGTGAGATGGCGCAGGTAGTCACAGTTTTTTCGCGCACTCACCATCTCGTCCGACGGATTCTCCTGCTCGACATAGCACGGCTTCTGCGAAAGATCCGGCACCGCGGCGAGGAAGCGGGCGAAGTCGAAGGTGCCTTTTCCGAGCTCGACGTCCGTCGAGCCGTCGGGCACGACGTCCTTGAGGTGAAAGCTCCAATAGCGGTCGCGATGCGCCGTGAGATAGTGCATCGGGTCGCCGTGCCCCATGAGCATGTTGCCGACGTCGAGCTGGAGACGAACCGCGGCCTGATCGAGGCGAGCGATGAAGACGTCGTAGGGAACCGCGCCGTCGATCGGCTTCATGTGATCGGGCTCGTTGTGAAATGCGAGCCAGATTCCGGCGTGGCGCGCGGCGGCGCCGGCGATGTTGAACCGGTCCGCCCACTGTCTCCACGCGTCGAGCGAATGCTGCGTCTCGTCGGGCAGGCTTGGAACGACCAGATAGCGGTGGCCGAGCAGATGTGCCTTCTCGAGGCTCTGGTCCCAGTCCTTGAGAATGACCTCGGGAGCCATGTGAGCGGATGGCGCGCGGAGTCCTTCGTCATCCAACGTCGCGCGAACTTGCTGCGGCGTGCGCCCGAAGTTGCCCAAGGACCAGAGGAGCTCGACGTCATCGTAGCCCATGGCACGGACCGCGGCGAGCGTTCGCTCCGGATCGGCCTTCATCGCTCGACGGACGGCATAGAGCTCGAGTCCGACGCGATCGAGCTTGGCCGTTCGACTCCATTCCGGCCGCGTCCCGCGAAGCGGCGCGACGAAAGCGCTCGCCGCCGCCGAACCGATCGCTTGAACGAACGTGCGCCGTTTCATGCGACAAACTCTATCCGCTCTCACTCGGCTTGGCCATATTCGGCGCGCCACCGCAACCGTCTCCCGTGGATCAGACCCCTTCCCCTCCCGTTCCCCCCCGACATAAGGATTTCACGGGGCGAGTCGCCATCGTCACCGGCGCGGCGCGCGGGCTGGGGCGCGCGGCCGTCGCGCGCTTTCTCGAGCGGGGAGCGAGCGTGGCCGTCAACGTGCGCGACCGCGGGCGTGCCGAAGCGACCGTGGCGTCACTCGGCGGCAGCACGCATTTGCTGGCCGTACCCGGTGACGTGACCGTGGACGGCGTGCCCGAAGACATCGTGCAGCAGACGATGACGCATTTCGGGCGCGTCGACATCCTCGTCAACAACGCGGCGCACGCGCGACCGACCAGATTTCCGGATCTCACCACCGCGGAGTGGCGTCAAGCGTTGGAAGTCAACATGACGGCGCCGTTCCTGTTCACTCAGGCCGTGCTGCCGGTCATGAAGGCGCAGCACTACGGTCGCATCGTCAACGTTTCGTCCACCGCCGGACGAACGGTGAGCACGCTCGGTGGAGCGCACTACACGGCGTCCAAGGCCGGCCTGCTTGGACTGACTCGCGCGGCGGCGAAGGAGATCGGAAAGTTTGGAATCACCGTCAACGCGATCTGCCCGGGAATGATCGACACTGAGCTCACGCAGGAAACCGCGCCGCCCGAATTGCTCGAGCGGCTCGCGGCAAGTTTTCCGATTCCACGTCTCGGCACCGCGATCGAGGTCGCCGACTTGATTTGTTTTCTCGCCTCCGAAGAAGCCGGCTACATGACCGGCGCGTCGATCGACATCTCGGGCGGCGACTTGATGATGTAGCCTGCCCGTTCACCGCACAGACGAGCTCAAGATGAAGGAAGGCACGCGAATCGTCGTCGCGCTCGGCGCGGCGGTCGTCGGTGGTGTGGCCATCGCCGCGTCGGGAAGCGCGTCGGCGCTGAGCGCGGCCGACGCCATCGCGCCGCTCGGTACGCTGTGGGTGAACGCGATTCGAATGACGGTGATCCCGCTCATCGTCTCGCTGCTCGTTACGGGAGTCGCCTCGACCGCGGACGTCGCGTCGATCGGACGACTCGGCGGGCGAACGCTGCTCATGTTCGTTCTCCTCGCGGCGGGCGTCGCGGTCGTCGTCGTACCGCTCGCGCCAAGTCTCTTCGCGCTCTTGCCGTTTCCGAGCGGCGCGCATCCCGCGCTTCCGGCCGGCGCGGCGGAGGCGGCCAGCCAGCTCGCGGGGACCCAGGGGCAGACGTTTGGGCGTTGGCTCACGTCGCTCATTCCGGCCAATCCGATCGCCGCAGCGGCGAACGGGGACATGGTTCCGCTGATCGTCTTCTCCATTCTGTTGGCCTTGGCGATTCTCAACCTGCCGAGGGACACGCGCGAGCCGCTGTCGTCGTTCTTCAAGTCGCTCTGCGCGGCGATGCTCGTGCTCGTGCGGTGGGTCGTGGCGCTTGCGCCGATCGGCGTGTTCGCGCTCGTGCTGCCGTTGGCGGCGCATCTCGGCGCGAGCGTGGCAGGCGCGATCGGCTTGTACATCGCGGCGTATTCGGTGGCGAGCATCGCGGTGACATTGTTGTTGTATCCCGTGGCCGCGATCGTGGCACGAGTTCCGCTTCGTCGGTTTGCGCGCGCCGCGCTGCCAGCTCAGCTGATCGCGTTCAGCTCGAGCTCGTCGATTGCGTCGTTGCCGGCGTTGGTCGAGAGCGCGGAGCAAGGGCTCGGCATTCCGAATCGAATCGCCGGATTCTCGCTGCCGCTCGCGGTGTCGCTCTTCAAGATCGCCGGGCCGGTGTCGTGGACCGTCGGCGCGCTGTTCGTGGGCTGGTTCTACGGAATCCCGCTGCACGCGCAGCAGCTCGCGACGGTGGCATTCGCGGCCGTGTTCCTCGCGTTTGCCGCGCCCGGAATTCCGCGGGGCGCGTTCATCATGCTTGCGCCGCTCTTTCTCGCGATCGGGTTGCCTGTCGAAGGGATAGGAATTCTCATCGCGGTGGACGCGCTCCCGGACACGTTCGCGACGGTGCTCAACGTCACCGGCGACCTCGTCGCGGCGGCGCTGGTGAACCGGTTTACTCCATCGCCGGACGCGGGCGTTGCGGGTGGAGCACTACCGAGCAGCGGAATCGAGCGCGAGAAGGCCGCGCAACGCTGATTCCGGCGCGAAAGGCGAGAGACTATCGGTGCTCGGGCGTTTTCTTCATGAGAAGCGTCAACGCGTTCGTCTCGTTCGGACCGATGTCGACCGTGAGATCCAATTCCTGATAGCCGGGCTTCGTGATCTTGAGGAGTGAGCTGCCTTCGGGCAAAAAGACGAGGCTCACGGTGCCGGTCGCGGTCGTCGTCACGTAGTCGCCGCTCTTCGCGTCGGTCACGTGCGCGCCTTCGACGGGATCTCCCGTGCCCTCGTCGAACACGCCGAGGAGGCGGTAGCGGTATCTCGGGAGCGCAGCCGTCGAATCGTGCGGCGACGCAACGCCGAGGGAGTCATGTGACCCGCCGGCTGAACGCGCCGCCGCGGGCTTCTTGCTGTCCTCAGGCGATTCATCGACGACGTACGACTTGGCTCCCGGCTGGTAAGCGACGCCTTGCTTCAAGACGATGTAGATCGCGCTGTCGCTGTGCGGCTTTCCGACCGTCGTGTTGAATTCGTCGGCGTACGTGATCTGCTCGATGTGCTCGGGTTGGATTTCGCACAGCACCTGCATCGACCCAGGCGAGAGTCCGGCAAGAATTCCTCGGCGACCGGTCTGGCAGACCGTGTCCGTTGCGATGCTGCGAATCCACACGCCGTTGACCCAAACGTTCGTCGACAGCGACGGGTTGGGGTCGCTGACGACCGGGCAGGTACGGCGCGGCTGGAACGCCAGCGTCGGACACTTTCGCACGGGGGTTTTCGTCGCCTGGCCGGCGGCCTGCATTGGGAAGCACGATCGGCCGCATATCATGTCCGGCCTGAGCTTCTTCAGGATGTCGGTTGCGTCGATCAATTGGTCCGCGTGCTTCGCGATCTCGTCTGCGTCGATGAAGTAACTCTTCCTCGTGACGTCTTCCTGCGCGTTGACCTGCACCGGCGCGAGTGATTGGACGGCGCGGTGCATCACGACTTGGAAATTCAGCGGGCCGGATCTCGCGTGAAAAAACTCGGCCTCGCGGACGAACCCGATCTTGCGCACGATGATCTGATAGTTGCCGTCGGGATCGGAGATCGTGAGGGAAACGAGGCCGCGCACGTCGGTGTTGCCGCTGGCGCGTGCGTCGTTCAGTCCCTGGACGACCGCGACCTCCGCGCCGCTGATGGCCACGGCGCCGCTGTCCACCACGCGCACGTTGATCGTGAGGGGTGGATGCACCGGTTGCTGCGCGCCCGCGTTCATCGCGGACGCGACGAACAGCAGCCCCGCACCCAACATGCGAATTCGGTCGTGTAACGTCATGAAGGCGTACCCATGGCTCGATCCATTCAACATGACACCCGAGACCGGCTCGGTCCATCGAGTGGCGCGATACCGGCCGTCGGGCGCGCCTATTCAGGCTCGGGCGGCGGCCGCGATGCGACGCAGCGATGGCAGGACGGCGCCGAGATGGGCGGGTTCGGAGCGCGGGTTGCCCATCGCGAAGTAGAGATCCTTGTACAACGAATAGAGCTCGTCGTACACGGCGCCCTGCCGCGTTTCCGGCTCGATCACGCGATAGGACGGACAGAGCGCCCGCTGCGCGTCGTCGATCGTCGGAAACGTCCCGGCGGCTTTGAAGGCGAAGATCGCGGAGCCGAGCCCGGTGATCGGCCGCTCGGGGATGAGCACCGGCACCCCGAACACGTTGGCGTACACGCGATTCAAGACGTCGTTCTTTTGAGGAATGCCGCCGGCGTTGATCACGCGCCGAATCGGCACGCCGTGTTCGGCCATTCGCTCGAAGACGACACGCGTGTGCAGCGCCGTGCCCTCGATTGCGGCGAACAGATCGTCGCGCGCGTCGTGGTTGAGATTCCAACCGAGCGTGACGCCGCCGAGGTTCGGGTTGACGAGAACGGTCCGGTCGCCGTTGTCCCAGGTGAGTCGGAGAAGCCCCGTCTGCCCGGCCTGATATTCCTCGAGTCCATTCGACAGGACTCGGACGCTCGTGCCCGCTCGACGCGCGATGGCCTCGAAGATGTCACCGACCGCCGAGAGACCAGCTTCCACGCCGACGTAGTCGGGGTGCACGGATCCCGGAACGACGCCGCAGACGCCGGGCACGCAGTCGGCCTGTTTCGCGATGGCGATGATGCACGTGCTCGTGCCGACCACGTTGACGACGTCGCCTTCCTGGATGCCCGCGCCGACGGCGTCCCAATGTGCATCGAACGCCCCGATGGGAATCGGAATCCCCGCGCGCAGTCCGAGACGCGAAGCCCACTCGTCGCTCAGCTGTCCGGCGATGTGATCAGACGTGCGATAGCGTCCGCCGAGCTTGTCTCGGATTCCGGCGAAGAGCGGGTCTATGGATGCGAGGAATTCTTCGGGAGGCAGCCCGTCCGATTCGCTCCAGAGCCACTTGTGTCCCATCGCGCAGACGGAGCGCGGAACGTTCTCGACGTTCGTCTCGCCGGAAAGCACGGCGGCAACCATGTCGCAATGCTCGAGTGCCGTCGCGAAGCGGGCGCGCTTGCTCGGATTGTGGCGCAACCAGTGGAGCAGTTTGGCGAACCCCCACTCCGACGAGTAAACGCCCCCGCACATCTCGATCGCCGGCAGCTTCTCGCGACGGGACATCTCCGTGATGAGCGCGGCCTCGTCCTTCGCGCGATGATCGGCCCACAGGTAGTAGTCATCGAGCGGCTTGAGACGCTCGTCCACCGGAACTACCGTCGATCCCGTCGTGTCGAGGGCGATCGCTTGGACTCGCTGGCCACTCAACTTCGCGTCGGCCAGCGCGCGCTGCACCGCGAGCGCGAGCGCGTCCATGTGCGACGCGTGCGCCTGGGTGGCGAAGTCCGGATCGCGCCGATCGCGGTTCACCGGATACTCGGCGGTTCCCGCGCCGATCGGACCGCGCTCGCTGTCCACGAGCGCGACGCGCACGCTCTGTGTGCCGAAGTCTACTCCCGCGACGACCGCCATTGGCGCGATGTCCCCCTCTCAAGCGTGGCGCCGGACGTCCCAGCCCAGATACCGCGTCGTCGCCTCGTGGACGGCGTCGGCGACGGTCGCCATCGTCGCGGCGACGTGATGCTCGAATCCGTTCGTACAGATGAAGCGCAGCAGCTCTTGCAGGCGCGGAATCTCGGCCACGCCGGCGCCTCCGAACGTCGTGAGCGGATCGTCCGTGAAACGCCCTTCGCCGACGTAGCCACGGATCTTGCCGGTACGGTCATCGGTCGAGAATCGGGCGAACGACATCGGGCTCGATCGCACCTTGCCGACGACGGTGCCGTACGTGTTGTCTCGGCCGACCGTTCCGGCGATGATCGCCTGATAGTCCATCTTCACGTCTTCGAAGAACGCCTTCGGCAGGTTGCTGCAGTGGAAACAGACGGCTTTGTCCGGATTGTCGCCGTAGTTGTTATTCCAGTCGAGCAGCGCGCTTGGCGTCTGCGACGCAAGGGTGAGCGCGTACATGCTGACCGTGCCGCATACGTCCACTTCGCACGCGCTCGGCATGTTCACGTCGCTCATCATGCTCATGAGCGTGCACGGCACGACGCCGAAGAACTCCTCGAGTGACGTCCAGCACTGCACCGCGCTCACATTGACGTCCGTCTCGCGCATCCAGCGATCGATGACGAGGCCGAGCTTGGCCATCTTGATCAACGCGTCGGTCGGAATGCCGTCCGTCGCGACGTACTCCCGCATCTCGCCGAGCTTGTAGAGGACGTCCGCGTCGTCGTTCGCGAGGCGGTCGACGCGGCCGAGGACTTCGGAGAGGTCGATGGGTTCTACCGCGATCCCGGATGCTTCCAGGATCTTTTCGCTGTAGCGGACCGTCTTGAACGCGGCCGGCCGAGCGCCGATCGCGCCGATGCGCGCCGTCTTGAGCCCGCGCGCCACGCGGCAGGTCGCGACGAACTTGCGAAGGTCGGCGCGGAAGCTGTCGGACTCGGGGCGTTGAGTGTGGAGCGACGTCAGACTATATGGTATGCCGTACTGCGTCAAAACGTTACAGACGGACATCTTCCCGCAGAACGCGTCGCGACGAAAGTCGATGCCCATCTTCGCGGGGTCGTCCGCGGTCGCATGAATCAGCACTGGCACGTTGAGCCCCGCGAGCCGAAGCGTCTCGGCGATGGCGCGCTCGTCTCCGAAGTTCGGCAGGGTGACGACGACGCCCGCGATCTTATCGGCGTGCTTTCGGAAGAGCGCCGCGCAGGCCTTCGACTCATCGCGGCTCTCTACCGCGCCGTGCACGGAGTCGTCCGGCGCCAGGGCGATGGCGTCGATCCCTTCGTCGGCGAACGCGCGCAGCATCTCGTCGCGGCCGGTGCGAGCCAGGTGGCCGGGGAAGAACCCGCGATTGCCGACGAGCAGCGCCAAGGTGACGCGTTCGACCGGCGGGCGGCGCGAAGCGCGCTTCGCGGCCTGCGCCGCATGTTTCGCCGTTAGCTTCCCGCCGGCGTTCGATTCGAGTTGAATGCGCATGAGAGGACGTTTCGTGAAAGCGTGGGCGAGCCGGTAGAGCATATCGGGCGTGCGCGGCAGCCGGAAGGCCGTCGCGTTGACACCTCGCGGTGTCGAGGTCATTGTTTCGCCCGACCCGAACCTTCACACGCAGAGATCTGAATGACGCGAGCGTTTCGTCGTCCCGGCCCCTTGTGGCGCACCGCCCTCCCGCTTGTCGCGAGCCTTCTTGCCGCGTGCAGCGGTGCCAAGACCGATAAATCCGATGCCGCGGCGGCTGGCGGCGCTTCCGCGGCTGGTGGAAGTAAGACGTTCACGATCGCCCTGATCGCCAAAAGCTCGACCAACCCGGTCTTCTTGTCCGGCCGGCAGGGTGCCGAAGCGGCGGCGGCGGAGCTGTCGAAGGCGAACGGGGTGAACGTGAAGATCGATTGGCTCACGCCACCCGACGAGGATCCGACGCTTCAGGCGCAGCGCATCGGCGAAGCTGTGAACGCCGGCGCGAACGCGATCCTTCTCTCGGCGAGCGACGCGGGCAAGCTCGTCGGTTCGGTGGACGAAGCGGTTGCGCGAGGCGTGCCGGTCATGACCTTCGACAGCGACGTCGCCGGCTCCAAGCGGTTCTCGTTTTACGGCGGCGACGACGTGTTGATGGGTACGCAGGTGATGCAAGAGCTGGCGAAGCAGATGGGCGACAAGGGCAAGATCGCCATTCTCGCCGGGAACCAGAACGCGCCCAACCTCCAGAAGCGCGTCGAGGGGGTGAAGGAAGAAGCCAAGAAGCACCCGGGCATCACGATCCTCAACACCTTCTACCACGCCGAGACGCCTCAGGACGCCGCGGCCGAAGTGGTGCGCGCCCAGAACGCGTATCCCGACATCCAGGGTTGGGCGATGATCGGCGGCTGGGCGCTCTTCACGCCGGCGTTGCTCACCGATCTCAACCCCGACAAGGTCAAGATCGTGTCGGTCGACGCGCTGCCGGTCGAGTTGCCGTACGTCGACAAGGGACTCGCGCCGGTGCTTTTCGCCCAGCCGACGTATCTCTGGGGCTACGTGTCGGTGAAGACGATCTTCGATCACGTTTACCTGCACAAAGACGTGCCGCCGCACGTGCAGATGGATCTCGTACGCGTGTCGAAGGACAACCTCGGCACGTGGGCTCGCCAGCTGAAAGACTGGGGCTTTACCGACGTCGACCCGAAGTTCTTGTCGATGAAGTAGCCTCAGGTTTGGCGGCTCTCGCGGCAATCCGGCCACAAGGACCGTCGAAACTACTTTGACGCAGACGACGCAGACTTTCAACTGCGATTCCGCAGACAAAATTTTTTTGGCTTTTGTCTGCGTCGTCGCAGTTCAAGTCTGCGGGATCGTCGTTCTCTGTTTTGTGGCCGACCAGGGCGCTAGTGGTGCACGATGAGCATGACCACTGAGTGCGTCGGCACGGCGGGCGACATCCCGTCCGGAAGGCGGATGCATGTAAGACGCCTGTAACAACTGGCGCAGCCGACGCCCGCAACAGAACTTCAGGGCTCGCGAACTTCTCGACGGAGATTGGTATGCGTACGACCATCGCCCGCGTTTGCGCAGCAGCGATTCCCGCGCTGTTGGCGACCGAAGCGCTCAACGCTCAAGGCACCGCGGCCGACTACGCCCGCGCCGAGCAGCTGAACACGCGCTACGAGGGACTCGCCGCCAACATCCCGGACCACCCGACCTGGATCGGGCGTACGTCGCGCCTCTGGTATCGGCGCACCGTAAAGGGCGGCGGCCATGAGTTCATGGTCGTCGACGTCGCGGCGAAGACCAAGCAACCGGCGTTCGATCACACGAAACTGGCTGCCGCGATCATTCGCGCGGGCCTCACCGAGACGCCGGCCGCCGGGCGGGGCGGGGCTGGTGCGCCCGGACCGGCGACGCTCGTCTCGGCCACCAACCTTCCGTTCACGGACTTTACGTTCGCGGACGACGAGCATGCGATCGAGTTCGTCGCGACGGGCTACAACTGGAAGTGCACGATCACCGACTACGCCTGTCAGCGTGCCGGCGCCGTGAGCGTGGGCGGTCGAGGTGGACGCGGCGGCCGTGGCGGGGGCGCCGGTCCGATCGCCGACGATGAGCAGAGCGACATGGTGCCGTTCGAAGGGCCATGGGGGGAGGACGACATCGAGGCGCTCGGCGACGAGGTGATCGCGCAGCGGATCGCGCAGCAGCAAGGTCCGCCGCGTCCTCCCGCCGACAGCGCCGTTCGTCGCTCGCCGGACGGACAGCACGAGGCGTACATCGAGAACTTCAATGTCTACATTCGAGCGACGGGCGCTCGAACCGGGTCTCCTCTGACGTTCGACGGATCGGAAGGCGGAGCCTACACGCTCCAGTCGCTGACCTGGTCGCCCAGCTCGGCGAAGATCGCGGTGTATCGCGTGACGCCCGGCTATCGACGGCTCGTGCGATACGTCGAGTCGTCACCCGCAGATCAGCTGCAACCGAAATACATGGAGCGCGTTTACGCGAAGCCCGGCGACGTGCTCGACCAGCGCGATCCAGTGCTCATCGACGTCGCGTCGAAGCGCGTCGTGCACGTCGACCACGCGCTTTTCCCGAATCCTTACCAACTCCTGCAGCTCACGTGGCGCAAGGACGGCAGAGCGTTCACGTTCGAGTACAACCAGCGAGGGCATCAGGTCTACAGCGTCATCGAAGTCGACGCGAACACCGGCGCGGCGCGCTCGATCGTCACCGAGCAATCGAAGGCGTTCGTCGACTATCGTCCGGCCACCGATGGGATCAGCGACTCCGGACGCCGCTTCCGCTTCGACGTCGCCGACGGCAAAGAGATGATCTGGATGTCGGAGCGCGATGGTTGGAGCCAGCTGTACCTGATCGACGGCGCCACCGGCCGAGTCGAGAATCAGATCACCAAAGGCAACTGGGTCGTCCACAACGTTCAGCACGTGGACGAGGCGAAGCGACAAATCTGGTTTACGGCGAACGGCATGGATCCGAAGGAAGACCCGTACTTCTTGCATTACTATCGGATCAACTTCGACGGCACCGGCCTCACGCCGATGACGCCCGAGAACGGGATGCACACGATCTCGTGGTCGGGCGACAGCAGCTACTACGCCGACCTGTGGTCGCGCGTCGACGCCGCGCCTTCGCTCGACGTCCACAGCACCGCCGACCAGCACGTCGCGATGGAAGTCGACCACGGCGACATCGCGTCTCTGTCGGCCGCCGGATGGAAAGCCCCCGAGGTTTTCGTCGCGAAAGGACGCGACGGCGCCACCGACATCTGGGGCGTGATCTTCAAGCCGACCAACTTCGATCCCCAAAAAAAATACCCGGTCATCGAGAACATCTACGCCGGTCCGCAGGGCTCGTTCGTGCCGAAGACATTCGGCATCACGAACGACATGCGCACGCTCGCCGAGCTGGGGTTCATCGTCGTGCAGATGGACGGCATGGGGACGGCGAACCGGTCGAAGGCCTTCCACGACGTCGCCTGGCAGAACTTGGGCGACGCGGGCTTCCCCGATCGCATCCTTTGGCACAAGGCCGCCGCGGCGACATATCCGTGGTACGACATCACACGGGTCGGCATCTACGGCACATCGGCCGGCGGACAGAATTCGCTCGGCGGAATGCTCTTTCATCCCGAGTTCTACAAGGCGGCGGTGTCGGCGGCCGGGTGTCACGACAACCGCATGGACAAGATCTGGTGGAACGAGCAGTGGATGGGTTGGCCGCTCGGTCCGCACTACGCCGCATCGTCGAACGTGGACAATGCGTCGAAGCTGCAAGGCGACTTGATGCTCATCGTCGGTGAACTCGACACGAACGTCGATCCGTCGTCGACGATGCAGGTGGTGAACGCGCTCATCAAGGCCAACAAGACGTTCGATCTGTTGGTGATCCCAGGCGCCGATCACACGAACGGCGGCCCGTACGGCATCCGCAAACGCAACGATTTCTTCGTGCACCATCTGCTCGGCGTCGAGCCGCCCGAGCGGAACGCCACGCAGGCGATCCAGGCCGGACGCGCCGGCCGATAACGACGACACCCATCACGAACCCACCCATGGACAGACGGTCTTTCGTTTCTCGCTCCGCGACCACGCTCGGCGCCGTAGCCGCGGCAAGCACCGGAGCGCTCGAGTTGCCAGCGCTCGAGGGTATTACGCTTCAGGCGAAACCGCCCTCGATCACCGACGACGAGCGGCGAGCGCGCATCGAGAAGGCGCGGCGGCTGATGACGGAGAACGGAATCGACGCGATGTTTCTCGAGGGCGGGTCGAGCATGGTGTACTTCACCGGCGTGCATTGGGGGAACAGCGAGCGCACGTTCGGCGTGGTGATCCCCGCCAAGGGTGAGCTCGCGTGGGTCACGCCCGCGTTCGAGGAGGAGCGGGCTCGTGAACTGATCAAGTTCTCGAACGACGTCCGCGTCTGGCAGGAGGACGAGAGTCCGTTTCAGGTGATCGCCGGCATCCTCAAGGATCGCGGTGTCACGAACGGAAAGGTCGGAATGGAGGAACGCGTCCGCTTCTTCATCGCCGACGGCGTGCGGCAACGCTTCCCCAGCGCGCAGTACGTGATCGCGACCCCGGTGACCGCCGGATGCCGCATGATCAAGTCGCCCGCCGAGATCGCCCTGATGAAGCACGCGAATGAGATCACGCTGCAGGCGATCGGCGCGACGCTCAAGGCGCTCAAGCCGGGAATGACGCAGCGAGACGTGTCGGCGAGCGTCGCGTCGGTGACGCAACGGCTCGGCGGCGTGAGCGACGGCGCGCTCGTCATCTTCGGGAAGTACACGGCTTTCCCCCACGGCAGCATCCAGCCGCAGACGCTTCGCGATGGCGACGTCGTGCTCGTCGACGCGGGATGCACAGTGGACGGCTACACTTCCGACATCACGCGCACGACGGTGTTCGGCAAACCGACGCAGCGTCAGCGCGACGTCTGGGAGACCGAAAAGCGCGCGCAGGAGGCGGCGTTCAACGCGGCGCAGGTAGGCGCGACGTGCGAGTCGGTCGACGCCGCGGCCAGGAAGGTGATCACCGACGCCGGATTCGGTCCGGGCTACAAGGTGCCCGGTCTGCCGCACCGCACCGGCCACGGCATCGGCGTCGACGGCCACGAGTGGACGAACTTCGTGAAGGGCAACACGACGAAGATCCAGCCCGGAATGTGCTTCAGCGACGAGCCGACGATCGCGATCTACGGCGAGTTCGGAATTCGCTTGGAGGACTGCCTGCACATCACGGAGAGCGGCCCGCAGATGTTCACGCCGAGGAGCCCGGCGATCGACCGCCCTGTCTAGCCCGCGCTAGGGCGCGAACGGATTCGTCAGCCGAAAGTACGTGGAGTCGATTCGTCGCACGTAGCCGAGCGTCTCGCTGTATCGCCACCGCTGCACGCGTGGGGCGATGAGCTCGATGTTGGCCCACGCGGGCTCGGGAGACGTCTGCTTCGCCACCGCGAGCGCGCGGCCGATCGTGCCCTCGCCGGCGTTGTAGCTCGCGAACATGAAGTGGTATCGCTCGGCTTCTGGAATGTTGGCCCAGAGCTGCCATAGATCGCGGTCGTGGAGGATGCCGGCCGCGATGTTCCAATCGGGCTGATCGATCGCGCCGAACTCCGGGCGGTGCGACGCGATCTGCTGATACGTCGACGGCATGAGCTGCATCACGCCGCGCGCGCCGACCCAACTCGTCGCGTCGGGCTTGAGCTCACTCTCGGCGAACCCCTGCGCCTTGAAGTAGCGCCAGTCGAACGCCGAGCCGAAGTATCGCTTCGAGTATTTCTTGAAGGCCGGATCGAAGCGCTGGCTGATCTTCTTGGCGGCGCGCGCTTCGGCGACCTTTTCGAGAGAGCCAAACGCCGACGACGCGGTGCTTCCGCCCTGGGCGAGTGCCCACGCGGGTGCGGCAGCCAGCGCCAGCGCGATCAGCGAACGTCGCCCGCGCATCGGCTTATCCGATGGCGCGCCCGACGATGAGCGCGATCGAGATCCACAGCGCCGCGATGAAGATCGCGGCGGCGATGTTCCCGCGCTTCAGCTCTTGGGGGAAGTCGACGTCGGGCGTGAGCCGGTCGATCACTCGATAGCTCACGAACATCAACACCACGCCGAGGCCGGCGTAGACGAGGTTCAGCGCAAGAATCGCGAGCTGCACGGATTCGCCTTGTGAAGGGTCTGGAAGGCCGTGTTCAAGCGGCCTCATCACAAGACGACAATCGGCGTTCGAAAGTTTCGGAGTTCGGCAGTCCCAGGGCAGTTTCGGCGTTCGGACTACAGAGTGTCGATCGTCGCCGCCGTAACGCTGGAACTCGTCAGCAGGCTGTGGACGGCGTTGATGCGTTTCACGTATCCGATGGTCTCGGTGTAGCGCCAGGGGTGCACGCCCGGCGCGACTTTCACGACGTTCGCCCACGTCGTGTCGGCCGGCCAGCGCGACGTCACGATGTTGTACGCTTTGATGATCGGCCCGCGGCCGGCGTTGTAGCTCGCGAACATGAAGTCGAGGCGCTCGTCGTACGGCACGAGGTGCCAGAAATCCCAGAGACGCCGGTTGTAATAGATCCCGGCCGCGATGTTCCACTGCGGCTGGTCGATGGGGCCGAAGTCGGGATTCTGCGAGACGATTTCGTGGTATGTCGTCGGCATCAGCTGCATCAAGCCGCGCGCGCCGACCCAACTCTTCGCGCTCGGGTCCAACCGACTCTCGGCGAAGCCCTGGGCCTTGAACCAACGCCAATCGAACGCGGGGCCGAAGTATTGCTTGCTGTACTTGGAGAAAGATTCGTCGTATCGCGAGTTGATCTTTCGCGCGACGATCGCCGCGGCCGCGTTCTCGATTCTCGCCAGCAGGCCAGGCTTGGGCGGGGGAGGTTGGGCCGCCGCGGTCGCCGGCGGGCCCTGCCCGCAGTCGATCCGCGCGGCGACGAGAAACACCGCCGCGAACACGAAGGCCCGCTTTACGCCCTTCATGCGATGGCCGCTAACTGATCGCCCGCCCGATGATGAGCGCTATCGAGACGAACAGCGAGCCGACGAAAATCGCCGCCGCGACGTTGCCGCGCTGCAATTCCTGGGGAAGGCTGACCTCGTGCAAGAGCCTGTCAATGACGCGAAAGCTGAAATACATCAGCACCACGCCACACGCCGCGTAGACGAGGTTCAGTATGAGAATCCATATGGACACGGCCCACCTCAGCGGTTGACGTGACGCGCGGTGCCGCGCGTCGAAGCAACACGAAGGGCGGCGATAAGGTCAGCGCACTACTTGGCTCGGCAAGCTCCGGGCCGCGTAAGCAGCGCGTCGTTGAGGCCGACGCGCCGCAACAGCGTAGCGAAGCGCTTGCTTCCCCGGATCGAGTCGAACGAGTAGTCGCACAACGGCGTGAACGAGGGCCAGATCTCGCGGGCGTTGGTGGCCATCTCGAGATCGGCCAGCGCGGCCGCGGTGTCGGGCACCCCGATCTGCGCGGCCGCGGCGGTCGAGTACGCGAACCACGTGTGCGCCGCGGAGCTCTCGAAGCCCCGTGCCATCCGCAACGCCGTCTCCCGGTCGCCGGTCTTGCCGGCGGCGTACGCGACCTCCGCGCCGAACGGCGGACTGGCCGAGAGATGGTGCATCGAGAGTTGCCGCGCCTCGGCGGCGTGCCCCGCGGCGACGAACGCGAGAGTCGAGATCTGGACGAGGGGCGACGACGTCGAATCGATCTCCAAACCGCGCCGCGATTCCGCCAGCGCCTCGGCATGCCGTCCGAGTAACGAGAGCGAGTGGACCTTCCACGCCGCGACCACCGGCGAGAACGGCTCGAGAGCCGCCGCCCGAGTGATCACGTCGAGCGCCTCGGCCGGGCGGCCGACGTAGAGCAGGTAGCGTGTGTATTGCGTGAGGGCGGCGACGTCGTTCGAGTCGGCGGCGATCGCGTGGCGAAACTCATCGCCGGCCTCGCTCCACTCGTAGGCATGCATGCGCGCCAGTCCGAGCGCGATGTGCGCCTGGGCGAGCGTGCTGTCGATCATCAGGGCGCGCTCCGCCGCCCGCATCGCGCGAAGCCGCACGCTGTCGGCAGGCATGCCGTTGAAGTACGGCAGGTACTCCAGCGTCTCACCGAGCGCGGCGTACGCTCGCGCGAAGGAGGAGTCTTTGTCGATCGCTTGTTGAAACAACTCGACGGCGCGCGGCAAGTTGTGGCGCGCGCCAAGGAGGAATCGACCGCGCAGGTAAAGGTCGTACGCGTCGTTGTCGTTCGTGCCCTGTGCCACCTGCGCTGAAGTCGCCGTTGCCGCGGCGCGGCTCGACAGCCGCGGCGCAAGCGCGTGTGTGATCTCACGCGCGAGATCGCTCTGCAACGCGAACAGGTCCTTGGGGTCGCGCAGGAAGACGTCGGACCAGATTTCTTGACCGGTCGCCGCGTCGGCGAGCTGCGCGGACGCCCGAAGCTGCCGGCCCGCGAAGCGAATCGAGCCGGTGAGCACGAATTCCACGGAGAGCGCTCGGCCGACCTCCCGAGCGTCGAGCCCCGCCTGACTTCTCACCTGGTTCTTGTACCGATAGGTCGCGGTGCGCGAGGCGATGCGAACGCCAGGCAGCTTGCCGAACGCAGTCGCCAACTCGTCGGTCATGCCGTCCGCGAGATAGTCCTGCGTCGAATCGCCACCAACGTTCGCGAAGGGAAGCACGGCGAGCGTGCGGATTCCGATCGCGGGAGCGGTGTTCACCGGCGCGCGACGCCGAATCAGCGCGACGGCGGCGACGACCACGACGAGCACCGCCACACCGATCGCGATGAACCGACCGCTGCTCGCGCGAGCGGACCGCCGAATCGCGGGCGTCGGCGTACTGACGTTGTCGAGCGCTTGCAGCACCTCGCGCGCCGACTGCGGACGCCGGACAGGATCCTTTTCCAAGCATTGCATGACCAGGCGGGCGAGCCCTGGTGGACAGTCTGACCGCTTGTCGCCGATCGGAACCGGCGTCTCGTTCACGTGCGCGAGAAACGTCTGATGGATCGGCCGCGCGTGGAACGGCGTCTCTCCGCACAGGAGCTCGTAGCCGAGGCAGCCGAGGGCGTAGAGATCGGCGCGATGGTCCGTGCTCGGATCGCCGACGCCCTGTTCCGGCGCCATGTACGCCGGCGTGCCGATTGCCGTGCCGATTTGCGTGACGACGGATGCCTCGGCGTTCGCCGCGCCGTCGGCGTCTGGCGTCATCGTGCTCGCGCGAATCAACGCTTTGGCGATGCCGAAGTCGGTCACCATCGCCGCGTCGCCGGAGAGCAGCACGTTGTCCGGCTTGATGTCGCGGTGGACGACGCCGCGCTCGTGCGCGTAGGCCAGCGCCCGCGCGATGTCGCGCAGCACGCTGATCACCTCGCCGATCGGCAGACGGCCCGACGACAACCGGTGTCGGAGCGACAAGCCATCGACGAACGGCATTGTGTAGTACGGACGGCCGTCGAGCTCGCCGGCCGACAGTAGCGGGACGATGTTCGCCTGCTGAAGCGCCGCCGCCAGCCGGATTTCCCGCTCGAACCGGCTTCCCGAAAGACCGGCAGCCAGTTCGGACGACAACACTTTCACGACGACTCTGCGGTTCAGCGCGGTCTCGGTGGCGACGAAGACGTGCGACATCCCGCCGCCGCCGAGCTCTCGCTCGATGGAGTACGAACCACCGAGCGAGTGCTGAAGCTCCTCGCGGAGGCTCATCGAGCCGGCGCGGTCCTCAGGCCGGCGGCTTCACGCGCTTGCCCCACGTCGGCGGCGGCGGCTCCTTCGTCGCACGATCCACCGGATGCGCGGCCAGCTGCTTCATCGCTTCGGCGACTGCTGCTTCCAACTGCGGGTCGTGGCCGCCGATCACTTCCTTCGGCGTGTTTTCGACGTCGACGTCCGGGGCGACGCCTTCGTTCTCCACTGCCCACTTGCCGTCGCGGGCGAAGAATCCGCCGCGCGGCGCGATCGCCGATCCGCCATCGACGAACGGCGGCGTGTCGGCGGTGTGAACGAGTCCGCCCCACGTGCGCTTGCCGACGAGCGTTCCGATCTTGCGATAGCGGAACATGTACGGCATCAAGTCGCCGCCTGATCCCGCCATTTCGTTGATGATCATGACCTTCGGGCCCCAGATGCCGGCGGCGGGGCTGGTGAACGGCATGCGATCGCCGGCCACGTTGTTGAAGTAGCCGTCGTAGTCGCGCTGCAGCACGTCGATGATGTAGTCCGCCGCCTGGCCGCCGCCGTTATACCGCTCGTCGATGATCGCGCCCTTCTTGTCCTGCTGCGCGAAGTAGTAGCGGTTGAAACTCGTATAGCCCGGCTGGCCGGTGTTGGGCAGATAGACGTAGGCGAGCTGGCCATGCGAGAGCGAATCCACCGTGCGGCGGTTCGCTTCGATCCAGGCTCGCGTGCGCAGCCCCTGCTCGTTCGCGACCGGAACGACCGTGACGTGCCGCGCACCATCCGGCGTCGGCGTCGCGCTCACGACGAGCGCCGTTTGACGATTCGCGGTTCCGTCGAGCAGGCGATAGATGTTGTCCGGCGCTTTCAGATCCTGTCCGTTGATCGAGAGGATGTAGTCGCCGACGCGCACGTCCACTCCCGGCGCGGCGAGCGGTGCGCGAAGATCGGTGTTCCACTCTTCGTCGTCGTAGATCTTCGTGATGCGATACCGGCCATTCTCGATGGCGAAGTCGGCGCCGAGCAGTCCGCCAGGGACCGCGGCCGGAACGTCGGGCATGTCGCCGCCGCGCACGTACGAGTGACCGATCGAGACCTCCGCTCCCATCATGTCGATCAGGTAGTTGAGATCCGCCCGATGGTTCACGAAGGGAAGGAACTGGCTGTACATCTCCTTCACTTTCGGCCAATCCGCGCCGTGTTCGTTCGGCACATAGAGGTAGTCGCGCTGGTTGCGCCACGCCTCGTCGAATATCTGCTTGTACTCCTGCTTCGGGTCGATGAACGCGCGAAGATCCGCGGTCACGTGGCCCTGGCCAGCCTGCGGCGGATTGCGGTCCGCGTCGACGAGGAAGAGCTGTGGTCCGCCGCCCGCGCCGGGCGCGCCACCCCGGCCGCCCCGACCCCCGCCTCCGCCACCGCCTCGATACACGAGCTTGTGTCCGTCGAGGCTCACGTCATAGTCGGCCGCGCCCGTGACGAACGAAACGTCGCGATGGTCGCGCAGCGAGTAGCGGTGCAGCGTCGCACCCGTACCACCTGCGCCCCGGCCACCGCCGCCACCCGCGGCCGCCTCGAGGAAGTATACCATTCCGGCGACGCCTGATTTCAAGTTCGAGTATTGGCGTTCCGGAACGCCCGGCACGGTGAGAATGCGGTGCTCGAGGCCGTCGAAGTCGATCGTGACCGTGGGCATCGGCGCACGTGGAGCCGGACGCGCTGACTGTTCGCCGCCAGCCGCGCTGTCGGCACCAGCCGCGCCGGCGCCGCCGCCGCGACCGCCACGACCGCCGCCGCCGAATCCACCGGGCGTCGCGCCGGTCGGCGCACCTTCTTCATCGCTCTCGGGAAGGAACGGCGACGCGTCGCTCTTGCGCAGCATGGCCGCGTAGAGGCCGAACGTCTCCGTGTGGTCGTAGTTCGTCATGTCCAGCCACTGCGACTTGAGACCGAAATCGGTCGACGCGAGGAACCAGAGATACTTGCCGCTCGCGTCCCACGACGGCGACACGGCGTCGGCGAGTCCGTCGGTCACCTGCTTCGAGACGCCCGTCTCGACGTTCACGACCTCGATCGCGTGATACAGCGAGTTGAGATGTTTCGCGTACGCGATCCACTTGCCGTCCGGCGACCACACCGGATTCATCGTTCGCGTCGGCACCATCCACGGATCGTTGCCCACGACCTTCGCCTGGCCGGTCGCGACGTCGACGACCCACAGCTTGAGGTCCGCGCTGTGGAACATGATCCGCTTGCCGTCGGGCGACCACGACGCCGTGTAGAAGTGGCCGGTCGTCGGGATCTTGATCTCGCGCGCCGGGGTGAGCCCGTCCTGCGACTCGATGTACAGCGCGTACTCACCGGACTTGTCGCTGAAGTACGAGATCTGCTTGCCGTCGGGCGACCACGCGGGCTCGCGCTCCGCGGACGCGCTCGAATTCGTGAGGTCGCGGACGTCGCCGCGCTCGGCCGGGATCGTGAAGATCTCGCCGCGCGCCTCGACCGCGATACGCTTGCCGGTCGGAGAGAGCGCGAGGTTGCTCATGCTCGCCGTCACGTCCTTCCACTGCGGCATCATCCAGGCGAAGTCGCCGGCGGCCGTGATGTTCACCACGTGTTCGCTGCCGCTCTTCGGATCGAGAAGGTGGATGTCACCCGCCTGCTCGAAGACGACCGCGCTGCCGTCCGACGCCGCGTCGATCGCTTTCACGTCGAAGTTCGTGAAGTGCGTGGACTGCGTGAGCTTCTTCGCCTTCGTGTCGTAGCTCCACACGTTCGCGACACCATCGCGGTCCGAGATGAAGTCGACGACTTCGTCGTTGACCCACACCGGATCCATGTTCTTGGATTCCGGCTGCGACGGCGCCGAGAAGTGCGACGAGCCGCGGGGCGAACCCGCCTGCGCGACGATGAGATCGGACGCGACGTTCGGCGTGGTGTCGAGCGCGAACGTCTTGAGGTCGACGATCCAAATGGGACGATTCTGTCCGCCGCGGTAGTTGCGGCGCTCTTCGTCCCACGAGTTGTTCATTCTGTACGCGACGCGGCGGCCGTCGGGCGAGATTTTGCCCTGGTAGGCTCGGGGCAACGCCATCGGCGTCTCGACGCCGCCTTCGACCGGCACCGTCCAAAACCGCGGGGCCGCGCTCGGGGCCGCGGTGGCGCGCGCCGAGTTGAAGACGATCGATTTGCCGTCAGGCGTCCATCCTTCGACGATGTCGGCGCCCGGGTGCCACGTGAGTCGCTTGGGCTCACCGCCCTCCGCGGGGACGACGTAAACGTCGACGTTCCCGCCGTACTGGGCGCTGAACGCGAG
>DASYSS010000001.1 GCA_036003045.1 Gemmatimonadaceae bacterium | reverse complement strand
CACTAAGAATGAGCATGCGCGAAAGATGCCGGGCCGAATCGTGGGCGTCTCGCGCGATTCGCAGGGCAAGCCAGCGTTTCGCCTGGCGATCCAGACGCGCGAGCAGCACATCCGCCGGGAGAAGGCCACGAGCAACATCTGCACGGCGCAGGTGCTGCTCGCCGTGATCGCCGGCATGTATGCCGTTTATCACGGACCCGAACGGCTCACGGCGATCGCGACGCGCATCCACGAGCTGGCGGCGACGCTCGCCGCGGGCGTCGAGTCGCTCGGCTACACGCTGGCGTCCGACGACTACTTCGACACGATCTGTGTCGAGATGGGCTCGCAGCCGGCGACCGACGTGATCGGGGCGGCGCGGGCGAAGGGAATCAACCTCCGGGCGCTCGGTGACTCGCGGGTGTGTATCGCGCTCGACGAGACGGCGACGGCGGCGGACGTCGACGACCTGCTCCAGGTCTTCGCGACGGGCCACGGGACCGCGCCGACGTTCGAAGGCCTGCGCCCCGAAGTGGACGCCCGCTACGACGAGCGCTTCACTCGCACGACGCTTTTCCTGACGCACCAGGTCTTCCATAGCTACCACTCGGAGACCGAGATGCTACGGTACCTCAAGCGTCTCGAGAACCGGGACCTTTCGCTCACGACGTCGATGATTCCGCTCGGCTCGTGCACGATGAAGCTGAATGCGACGGCCGAGATGTATCCGGTGACCTGGCCCGAATTCGGGAAGATTCACCCGTTCGCGCCGGCCGAGCAGACGAAGGGCTATCGCGAGATGTTCGACCGTCTCGAGCGATCGCTGACCGAGATCACGGGCTTCGCGGCGGTGTCGCTGCAGCCGAACGCCGGCTCGCAGGGCGAGTACGCGGGGCTGCTGGTGATTCGCGCCTACCACGAATCACGCGGCGACTCCAAACGGAACGTCTGCTTGATCCCGCAGTCCGCCCATGGGACGAATCCGGCGAGCGCCGTGATGGCGGGAATGAAGGTCGTCGTGGTGAAGAACACCGACGCCGGCGACGTCGATATGGCCGATCTCGAGGAGAAGGCCAAGGCCAACGCCGACGCGCTCGCGGCGCTCATGATCACGTATCCGTCGACGTACGGTGTGTTCGACGAGACGATCGCCGACGTGTGCACGATCGTTCACAAGTACGGCGGCCAGGTGTATCTCGACGGCGCGAACATGAACGCGATGGTCGGTCTGGCGCGCCCCGGTGACATCGGCGCCGACGTCTGCCATCTCAACCTGCACAAGACGTTCTGCATTCCGCACGGCGGCGGCGGTCCGGGCATGGGACCGATCGGCGTGGGAAAGCACCTCGTCGACTTCCTTCCGGGGAATCCGGTGGTGAAGGTCGGCGGGTCGCATAGCGCGGGCGCGGTTTCGGCGGCTCCGTGGGGTAGCTCCAGCATCCTGCCGATCTCGATGATGTACATCGACATGATGGGCGGCACCGGGCTCACCGAGGCGACGAAGGTCGCGATCCTCAACGCGAACTACATCGCGAAGCGTCTCGAGGCGCACTATCCGGTGCTGTACAAGGGCAAAAACGGATCGGTCGCGCACGAGTGCATCGTCGATCCGCGTGCGTTCAAGTCCTCGGCGGGTGTGGAGGTCGAAGACATCGCCAAACGGCTGATGGACTATGGATTCCACGCGCCGACCGTTTCCTTCCCGGTGGCCGGAACGTTGATGATCGAGCCGACGGAGAGCGAGTCGAAGGCGGAGCTCGACCGTTTTTGCGACGCGTTGATCGCGATTCGCGAGGAGATCGGCGAGATCGAGGCGGGAGTGGCGGATCGGAACGACAACGTGCTCAAGAACGCGCCGCACCCGTTGTCGCGCGTGATGAGCGATTCGTGGAGCCACGCGTATGGACGCGAGAAGGCCGCGCTCCCAGCGCCATGGACGCGCGAATACAAGTTCTGGCCGTCAGTCGGGCGAGTGGACAGCGCCTACGGCGACCGGAATCTCGTGTGTGCCTGCGTGCCGACCGAGGCCTATCTGCAGGATTGAGGCTCGGTACAACATCAAAAGGCTTAAAAGGAACACGGATTTCGCGGACGAACATCCGGATGACGCGGACTGCAAACCGTCTGAAGGTTTATCCGCGCGATCCGGGTTTTCGATCCGCCTGATCTGCGTTCCTGCCTAGTTTTTGTTCTTCGACAGCGCGATAGTGCGCTAGCCGCCGAGGTGCGCCGAGTAGGCGCCCGCGTCGAGCAGCGCTTTGCGCTCGTTCGGGTCTTTGAGCCGGACCTTGATCATCCAACCGTCGCCGTACGGCGAGCTGTTGACGAGGGCCGGCTCTTTGTCGAGGCGGTCATTGACGGCGATGACCTCGCCGGAAACCGGCGAATAGAGCTCGGACACGGCCTTCACCGCTTCGACTGTGCCGAACACGTCGTGCTTGGCGAACGACGCGCCGACCTTCGGAAGCTCGATGAAAACGACATCGCCAAGCTCACCCTGGGCGTAGTCGGTGATGCCGATGGCGACGACATTGGAGTCGTCGGTGGGCTTCAGGTATTCGTGGTCTTCGGTGTAGAGCAGGTCCTTCGGGATATCGGACACGACGGGCTCCAAATCGGGGGAGGGCGACGCGCGCGGAGTCTATCCGCGATGAGAGAGGGCGTCAATCGGACCTGACGGCGCGGCGGCCGTCAGAGGTCCGATATCAGACGTCCGATTTTCTAGCCCAACGCCGCACCCACAGTGGCGCAACAGAGGCCGGAACTGGCCGCCGCGACGTTATCGCGCCACCGATCTCACCCCGCTGGCGTCCCGCATCAGCGAGGCCCACAGATCCTGGACCCTCCGCTCGAGCTGCGTCAGCGTCCCGGCATTCTCTATGATGTAGTCGGCACGCGCGCGTTTGAGCTCAGCCGGCATTTGGGCGGCGATGATCTCCATCGCTTCGGTCGTTTGCAGGCCGCGGTCCTGGAGAAGACGCTCGAGACGGATCGGACGCGGGGCGTCGACGAGGAGAATCCGGTCGAAGCGGTCGGCCATGCCTTTCTCGAACAGGAGCGGAATGTCGCAGACGACGATTCGATCGCCGCGCGCGCGGGCCTGCTCGACGAGGCGATCGCGGAGGCTCTCGACCTCGGGATGCACGATCTCGTTAAGTTCTTCGAGTTGGCTTTGGTCCGCGAACACGACTCGACGCAGAGCGGCGCGGTCGAGGTGTCCGTCGGGAGAGACCACGGCACGGCCCCACCGCGCGACGATCTTCGTGTACGCGGGGGTTCCGAGTTCGACGGCACGTCGGGCAAGAACATCGGCGTCGATGATCGTGGCGCCGCGTTCGGAAAGCATCCGGGCGACCGTCGACTTACCGCTGCCGATGTTGCCGGTGAGGCCAACAATTAGCATGTCAGGTCCTCGGGCGGCCTTTTTGGTGGTTACGCCCCGGGGCCAAGGTACGTACGGGTCGGGAACCCGTCAACGAAAAACCTGCTTTTTGGAGTCTATATGCAAGACGGGGCGCATCTCTCATTGAATCCCCGGCAGCAGCCGGACTCAACCGATCTCGACGACGCGACAGGCGCGGACGACGAGTTCGTCGGGCTCGTGCGCCGCCAGCTGGAACTGATCGGCGAAGATCCTGACCGGCAAGGGCTTAGGCGGACTCCAGAACGCGTGGCCAACGCCCTCGCGTGGCTCACTCGCGGCTACGAGATGGATGTCCAGCAGGTCGTGAACGGCGCCCTATTCGATGCCGAGGGAGCGTCCAACATGATCATGGTGCGCGACATCGAGCTCTATAGCCTCTGCGAGCACCACATGCTCCCATTCTACGGCAGGGCGCACATCGCCTACATCCCGAACGGGAAGATCGTCGGGTTGAGCAAGGTCGCCCGGCTCGTCGAGGTCTTCGCGCGGCGACTTCAAGTCCAGGAACGGCTCACGGAGCAGATAGCGTCGGCGCTCGACGAAGTGCTCAAGCCGATGGGCGCCGGTGTGGTGATCGAGGCCTACCACCTGTGCATGATGATGCGCGGCGTGGAGAAGCAGAACTCGAAGACGATCACCAGCGCGATTCGTGGGTCGTTCCGGTCCGACCCGCGCACGCGCGAGGAGTTTTTGACGCTCGCTCACGCACCTCGGGCGATTGGCTGATCGCGGTGTCCGGTCACCGGTCATCGGTCACCGGTCACCGGTCACCGGTCACCGTCACCGGTCACCGGAGACCTTTCTAGAGCAGGCGTCCCTGGTCTTCGTCCCGGCGCGGGACGGAATGGCAGGCGCGGCACCGCGCCTCGTACGACTCGTTGCTTCCGACCATGATCGTCGGCGAGTCGTAGCGCGCCGGTTGGCCGCCGATCAGCCGCTGATTTCGGCTCGCCGGATTCCCGCACACCATGCAGATCGCGTGGAGCTTGTCGACCACTTCCGCGACGGTGAGCAACTGCGGCATCGCGCCGAACGGTTCGCCGCGAAAATCGGTGTCCGTTCCGGCCACGATGACGCGCAGCCCGCGATTCGCGAACGACGTCACGAGGTCGACGATGCCGGCGTCGAGGAATTGCGCTTCGTCGATCGCGACGACTTGCGTGTCGGGCAGGAGCGACCGCGCGATTTGTTCCGTCGTGTCCACAGGCTCGGCGTTCACCGTCCGGCCGTCGTGACTCGACACCTGGTAGATGCCGGAATACCGCTCGTCGAGGTGCGATTTGAAGACCTGCACCTTCTTCTTCGCGATGATCGCCCGGCGCACGCGCCGAATGAGCTCTTCACTCTTGCCGCTGAACATCACGCCGCAAATCACTTCGATCCATCCGGCGCGGCCGCTGGAAAACGATCCGTCCGAAATCACGCGCGCGGCGTCGGGCGCGGGCCGCGCGGACCGCGGCGAGGCCGGTCATCGTCGTCGCGGCCACGGCGCGGCCGGTCGTCGTCACGATCACGGGCGCGGAAACCGCCGCGCGCTTCACGCGGACGCCGTTCGTCGCGTCCTCCTCCGTCGCGGCGCGGAGCACCCTCGCGACGCGGCCCACCCCCCTCTCGACGCGGCGCGCCTTCGCGGCGGAACGGCCGGTCCTCCCGACGAGCCGGCCGTTCGTCGCGCTTCAAGAGAGCGCGACGACCCTTGAGGATCGTTCCGGACGCTCGATCGATGATCTGGTCGGCGAGCTCACTCGCGACTTCGATCGTCGAGTGAGAATCGCGGATGTCGATGCGTCCGACGTCGCTTCCCGCGACGCCCGCCTTGCTCGTGATCATCCCGACGAGGTCCGCGGGGCGAATCCCGTCGCGTTCGCCGACGCTCGCGAACAGACTGACCATCGGACCCGTAGGCGCGCGCGCGGCGACGGCCGAGCCTTCGCCTTGGGGCGCACGTGTCTGCGCCGCGACTCGCGCGCGCTCGGCCAATCGTTCGTGCTCGAGGAGCTTGAGGGCTGCCGCCGCCACCTCGACGCCGTCGTACTCGTCGAGCAGCGGCTCCAGCGAAAGCAGCTCGCGCGATACCGTTCCAGCCTCGAGCGTCGCGCGAAGCTGCGCCAACACGCTCGCGTCGCGCGCGCGCGACGCCGCCGCGGTTTCTGGCAGTCGATGCGGTTTGAGCACGCCGTTGAGGGCCAGCGCCCGCAGGCTCTCAAGTTGGCGCGGCTGAATGATCGCGATGCGACGAGCCGCGCCCGCGACGGCTTCGCGGAGCTCTTCGTGCGTGGCTGGCAAGTCGTAGAGGACGGTCAACGCCGTTCCGGGGGCCGCGGCCACGGCACACCGCACGTCGCCGTCTCCGGCGTAGCCGAGCGAGCGAAGTTGATTGCCGACGGAGGCCCGGCTTTCAGCTTCGCGCGCGAAGACTGTGGCCGACTCCGGATCGAGCTCGTCGAGCAACCGGCGCAACGTCGTGGAGCGCGCGGCGGGCGACACGAGTACGTATTCGAGCGCGATGGGCTCGTTGCTCGCCGGAACTTGCGCGGCTTCTCGGCGGGCACGGCGGGCGTATCGTTCGACCAATTCGTCCACCGCGGGGGTGACGATCGACGCCACGATGGTGCGAGCGGCAGTCTTGGGCACCTCGGCCATCAGAGTCTCGAGCGACGCCGACTCGTCACGCGCGACCACCTCATCGGCCCAGGCGATACAAATCGCGCGAAGGTCGGCGAGCTTGATCGCGCTGGCGCGGATGAGCTCGACGAGGGTAGTCGGCGTGGCCGCTATGAGCTGCGGCGTTCGGAGTCGAGCGAGGCGCGATGCGCGCGCGGTGGACGTCGCGGCGAGGACGCGGATCGGTCGGTCGCCGATCAGGCGAACGGCCGCGGCGATCACGGCGGCGGCGGCGTCCGCGTCACCCGTCGCGACGAGCAGTTGAAGGTCCGAACCGTCGGCGTCGATGCGTTCGACGAGGGGGGCCAGGAACTCCGCAATCGACGCCCAGTCGTGCGGGAGGACGATGACGGCGTTCTGGCCGCGCGAGACGGCGTGGGATGCGGGATCGCGGTCGACAGACGACATTGGACTCGACGGAAGGCGGCGGGACGTGGGGAGGTAATAATAGCTGCGTGGGGCAACCGGTGACGAACTACACTCCTTCGTCGAACATTCATCAGCTGCGCGAGTCGGCGACCATCGCGGCCTCGGCGCGCGCCAAGCGGCTTCGCGCCGAGGGGCGCTCGATCATCGATCTCGGGGCGGGCGAACCGGACTTTCCGACGCCCCGGTTCGTCATCGAGGCGGCGCATCGCGCCCTGGACGCCGGCGCGACGCGATACACGTCGGTCGCCGGCATCGAGCCGTTGCGCGGAATCATCGCCGAGGACGCCTCGCAAAGGCGCGGGTCGCCGGTGGACCCGAGCGCGGTCGTCGTGTCGGCGGGGACCAAACAAGCGTTGTTCAACGCGTGCTTCGCCCTGTTCGCGGCCGGCGACGAAGTGCTCGTGCCGACGCCGGGCTGGACGAGCTATTACGAAATGCTCACGATCGCGCGCGCGACCGCCGTGCCGGTGACCGGTCCGCGCGAGCGCAGCTTCAAGATTTCGGCGCGCGAGCTCGAGCGGGCGCGCACGCCGAAAACGCGCGGCCTCATTCTCAATTCACCGAGCAATCCCACGGGCGCGGTCTACTCACGCGCCGAGCTCGAGGAGATCGTCGCGTTCGCCGACCAGGCCGGCTGGTGGCTTCTGAGCGACGAGATCTACCGCGGAATCTGCTACACCGGCGAAGCCACGTCGCTGCTTTCGGTCGCACCTCCGTCCGGACGACTCGTCGTGGTGGACGGGCTGGCGAAGTCGATGGCGATGCCCGGGTGGCGCATCGGCTGGTCGGTCGCGCCGGTGGCGCTCGCTCGATCGATGGCCGCCCTCCAGTCGCACACGACTTCGAACGCGACGACCATCTCTCAGCACGCCGCCCTTTCCGCGCTCTCCGACACGAACGCGTACGAATCGGCCCTCGCCGAGATGATGCGCGAGCTACGCCGGCGTCGCGACGGGGCGCTGAGCGTCCTTCGCAACGCCGGCTTTGAGGTGCTCCAGCCCGACGGAGCTTTTTATCTGTTCGTGCGCGCGGGGCAGGCATCGCCGGACGATCCGGAGCCGGGCAGCCGACTGGCGGAACGTCTGCTCGACGCGCACGATGTGGCGGTCGTCGCCGGTTCGGCGTTCCGGGCGCCCGAATGGATTCGGGTCTCGTTTGCGGCCCCGACCGCGGACGTCTTCGAGGGGGTTCGTCGAATCGCTGCCGCGGGCTTATCTTAGCCGTCGGGCTGGCCCGTTCAGGGCTATCCCATGGGTGCGCGCCGCAACGCAATGTTCGGTGGCGCGTGAAATCGGACCTGCTCGTTGACGTGCCCAGTGCGACATTGGCGCTCGGCTCAACTGGAGGACAGGGTTCGTGAAGGTTGCCGTACAACTTCATCCGGCTGACGCTTCGCCGGCAGACGTCGAATACACCTGGGACCCCGACACCGACATCCTTTCGGCGCAACTTTCGCCGCGGACGTCGAGCGCGGGCGACGGGTTGTCGGGTTCTGTGGGGCTCGAGGGGAACGACGGCTCATGGGTGATTCTGGACGTCGCCGCCGGCCGCATCGCGGCCGTCGAGGTCGCGGTCTGGCCGGACGTGCGGCAGCTTGCCTCGCTGTCGCTCCCGACGCAAATCGAGGATGTTCAAGTCGTTCTACCGGTAAGCAAAACGAAGGCGGACGTCGCGTCGCTCGAGGTGGACACGCATTTGTTCGCCGAAGCCGACGCCGGCCAGCGCAACTTTCATTTCCGGCTCGGCGCGCCGCGCGGCGCTCGCACGGTGCGCGTCGCGCGGGATCTCCTGTTCGACGTCGACGACAAGAATCGCATTTCGGGACTCTGGCTTCTCAACGTGCCTCCCTGTCCACCCACACAGTCCGTCGAACCGTGATCACGACGATCGTGCTGATCCATGTGGATCCGACGCTCATTCCGACGGCCGCGAACATGCTCGCCGGTGTCGAAGGTGTGACCGAGGTGTATTCGGTGTCGGGCGACTGGGATCTGGTCGCGATCGTCCGCGTGCCGGAGTACGAGCAGATCGCGCACGTGGTCACCGAGATTTTTCCGACCGTGCCGGGAATTCGGCGGACGCAGACGCTCACTGCGTTCCGCGCGTACTCGCGCAAGGACCTGCAGCAAGCCTGGGACATCGGCGTCGAGTAGCATCGAGCCAAGCAGCCACGATGTCAGACCGAGCTGGAGACTACATCGCCGGATTGTTCAGCGCCGAAGACGAGTTGCTCTCGGCGCTGCGTGAGGAAGCCGATCGCACGGGCCTTCCCCCGATCGCGATTTCGGCCGACGAAGGACGGTTGCTGCAAGTGCTGCTCACTTCGATCGGCGCTCGGCGCGTTCTCGAAGTCGGCACATTGGGCGGCTACTCGGCGATCTGCATGGCGCGCGCGCTGCCGCCGGGAAGTCGTCTGCTCACGATCGAGATCGAGCCGAAGCACGCCGAGTTCGCGCGACGCTACATCGAGCGCGCTGGACTTACCGATCGAATCGAGGTCAGGATCGGGCGCGCGCTCGACGTACTTCCGGCCCTCGACGGCGAGCGGTTCGACGCGATTTTCCTCGACGCCGACAAAGAGCCGCTGCCGACGTACCTCGATTGGGCGTTGCGCCTCGTGCGCCCCGGCGGCCTGATCATCGCCGACAATGCGCTCTGGGGCGGCCGCGTGTACGAGCAGGACGAGAGCGACGACCGCACGAAGGCGGTGCGCGAGTTCAACAGGCGTCTTGCGAGCGACTCGCGCGTCCTTGGGATCATCGTGCCGACCCACGACGGCGTCGCGGTCGCGGTCGTGCGGTGAGCGGCGCGAGCAGCCCCGCCGACCATTTCTCTTCAGTCTCAGCAGCGTATTCGGCGTTTCGTCCACGGTATCCCGCGGCGCTGATCGACTACTTCACGTCGCTCGCGTCTCGCCGCGGGGTCGCCTGGGATTGCGGCGCGGGCTCGGGGCAGGCGACAGGCGACATTGCCCGCCGGTTCGATTTCGTCGTCGCGACGGATCTGAGCGCCGAACAGTTATCGCGCGCAACGAGAGATCCAAGGGTCGGTTGGGCCGCGTGCGCGGCGGAGCGGACCGCGATTCGGTCGAACACGGTGGACGCAGTCGCCGTCGCGCAGGCGCTGCACTGGTTCGCGCACGAGGAGTTCTACGCGGAGGTCAAACGGGTCGCGGCCGGACCCGACGTGCCGATCGTCGCGTGGACCTACGCGGCGCCGCGCATGGAGGGAGAGGTCGGTGAAGTGCTGCGCCGATTCATGTTCGAGGACATCGGCGAATATTGGCCGCCGGAGCGGAAGTACGTTGACACCGAATACCGCACGATTCCGTTTCCGTTCGAGCGCCTCGACGCGCCGCCGTTCGCCCTGGAGAACGACTGGCTTCTCCCTCAGATCGTCGGCTACATGAGGAGCATGTCGGCGGCCGCCCGATACAAAAAGGCGACCGGAGTGGATCCGGTCGTGGTCGTGGAGGGAGAGCTGGGCGCGCTGTGGCGTGATGACGGTCCGCGGCGCATCGTTTGGCCGGTGATCGTTCTCGCAGGACGCGTCGGCTCGTGACGGCGACGAGCATGAGTACCGAGCGAACGGCCGTCCGTCCCGACCACGCGATCGGTCGCTGGCTCGCGTCCCTATTCCCAGACGGTGAAGCCATCGACGGCGAGGCGCCGCTCGAGCTCGTCGCCGAAGCGGCCGACCCGCCCAAGCTCGCCCAAGCGACCGTGATCGAGGGGCGCGACCTGCGCGCCATCGACGTCGGCGACACGCTCGAGGTGGCGATCGCCGCATTCCTCGACGGGCGCCAGGAAAGCACGGTGAAGATGTATCGGCCCGGCGGCGTGCCAATCGTCGCGGGGACGATCGGCGCAGTGATCCGCGAGCGCCGCGACCGTCGCATGTTCACATGGAGTCATCGTGTCGATCAACGCATCTACGTTCCGGCTCGATACCTGAACGAAGCCGACCGGCGGGCGCTCGACACGAGTGGCGCGAACGTTCGAGACACGACGGCCGGCACGCCCGACGCGATCGAGCATCCGCTGACGCTTCGAGAGCTCGCCCGGAACCTCGTGCGAAACGACCGCGAGTCGCTCGAGCACGCGCTGGCCAAGGAATGGTGCGCGGTCGAAACGCGGCCGCTCTTGATCGACGGCGGCATCAGCGCTGCGCAGCCGATCGCCCGCTCGGCGTGCGCGATCGGCGTGGTGAAGAGCCACCGCACGCTCTACGTGCAAGGCGACGCGCTACGCGCAACGCTCGGCCTGGAGGCGGCGCAGCGAACGAGCGTCTTCTCGATCAATCCGGAAAAGCGTGCGCCCGTGGCGAGCTGGTATCTCCGCCTCCGCGACCGTGCCGGGCGCGACCCGATGTGGGGTCTCGTCCGCGTCGAAGTCTCGGCCCCGGCCGGTCGAGATGACATCGGCGCGCGCGCCGACGAAGTTTCGCGATGGATCCTCGCCGAGGCGGCGCCGCTGGCGCTCCCCGACGGGCGGTGGGACAAGATGGTCTACGGAGTTCGCGACTGTGAAGAGTTTCTCCGAGCCGTGATGTGACGATCGACGAACCAGTTCCTACCCCCACCGCGCTCGGCCGCGTAGTCGCCACGGAGCGCAAGCCGAACACGCCGCACGAGTTCCATTTCTGGACGGCGCTCGACTCGCCGGTCGGTATCGGCACGATCGTTCGCGCACAGGGCGACGCGCCGGTCAACGGATCGATTCCGCAGATATATGGGGTGGTCGTCGAGGGTCTGAGCTACACCGACCTCGCGACGCCGCTGCACGACGTGCTCGGGCACGACGGCGCGCCGACCGCCGCGTCGCTCGCGGCTACGCGCCGCGCCGAGATTCGCCTCTACAGCGCGGCGGTGCTCCGGCAGGTGCCCGAGGAGCCGCTTCAGCCCGTGCCGATGGGGCAGGTGTTTCTCGCGGCGGACGAGGACGTGGCGATCGCGCTGCGCATGGACGCATATCTGCGCGACGGCGCGCGTACCGGCATCCCGATCGGCGTTTATCACGCCGGGGGGACCGACGCTCCGATCTATCTGGACGCCGATTTTCTGATCGGGCCCGAAGCGGCGCATCTGAACATCACAGGTGTGTCGGGGCTCGCCACGAAGACGAGCGCGATCGAATGGATCATGAGCTCGATCTTCACGCACTTCCCGGCGCAGAAGGGATCGATCGCGGCGGTGTGCTTCAACGTCAAAGGGCCGGACCTCTGCTTTCTGGATCAGCCCGGCACGATCGACGACCGCGATTCGGCTCTCTACGAAAAGTGCGGCGTCCCCGCCACGCCATTCGAGAACGTCCAGTACTTCGCGCCGTTCAAGTCGGACGGATTCTCGCTCAACACGCTCCGGTCCAACGACGAGCTGACGAACAATGTGACGCCGCTCACATGGGGACTTCGCGAGGTGCTGCAGTACGCGGAGGTTCTGCTCAACAAAGACGACGTGGACGCGAAGGCCGACGCGTTGATCGACTTCATTCGAGAGCGGATCGTGGATCGCGACTTCTCGGATCCACTTCTTGGCAACAAACGGTACCTCGTCCGTTCGTTCGCCGACCTCGAGATGTGGTTCCGCGACGTTCTGTCGGCGATGGAAAACAAAGGGAACGAGGGCTGGCGGACGCACCACGTGGCCACCATCCGCAAGGTCCGGAACCGCCTGTCCAATATTTCGACGCGTTGTGCCGGCCTGGTGACCGACGCTGGAACGGTGAGCGACCTGCCTTTCGGGAGCTTTCAGGACCGCACGGTGTACGTGATCGACGTCGCCTCCCTCGAGGAGGATGCGCAGGATCTGATCTTCGCGCGCGTCGTCACTCGCCTCCGCGAGCATCTCGAGAAGCGCGACCTCGGCGTGAACCATGTGATCGTGTTCGTCGACGAGCTGAACAAATACGCGCCGAACGATGGACAGGACACCTATGTACGAAAGATGCTGCTCGACCTCGCGGAACGCGGCCGGTATCTGGGCCTCGTGCTCTTCGGAGCGCAGCAATTTCGTTCGCAGGTTCACCGGCGGGTCGTCGGCAATTCCGGCACGGCGCTCTTTGGCCGCATGGACGCCGACGAGTTGGCGACTCCGGGTTACGCCGTCCTGAGCCAGGCCGTGAAGACCAAGCTCGCGACGCTGGAAAAGGGGCAGCTGATGGTGCGGCATCCGCATTTCACGCAGCCGATCTTCGTTCGATTTCCGCGGCCCGCCATCATGCGGGGGCGCGACGGAATCGAGAAGTATCCGCAGTCGGTGGACATCGACCTCGATGCCGCCGTGCTCCGTAGTCTGCGCTCGCTCGATCCGTCCGTCACGCTGAACTGGGTGCGCGACGCGATCGGCATCCGCGACGACGAAGAAGTGATTCGAGCGCGAAACGCGACGCTGCGCGAGCGGCCGGCCGACGTGAAGAAGTTCTTCGTGTCGCAGCTCAAGCCGGTTGTCGCGGCGCAGCCCGCGGAACGACAGCCTGCGGCCGCGATCCGATCCGCACCGGCCGACGACCCCTACGGGTTCTGAGCGCTCGAATGTTCCCGCGGCCGGTCCGCATCGGCGCAAGTGTCGGGCTCTTCGCTGTCGCATCGGCTCACGGTGCGTTCGCGCAGGAGCTACTGCTTCAGATCCGGCCGCGCGCCGGCGACACGCTCCGTATGCGTCTCGACCAGGAAACGGACTACACGGGCGCTGCCGTCCTGCGAACGGGCGTCGGTCCCGCGAGTCTCGTCACGACGATGGCGATGTTCTCCCGCGCCATTGTCGAGGGCGAAGCGAATGAAGAAACGGCCGTTCTCGCCGTCACCGATTCGGTGAGGCTCTGGAGCACGGACCAGCGCGGGATCGTCGCTGCCCATCAGATAGAAGCGAGGCTGAAAGGCCAGCGGGTCCGGTTCCGTGTGACCCCGGAAGGGTTGCTGGCGCTGGAACCGGCGGCCGGGACGCCGCGCGAAGTCGCGCACCTGGTGGCGCTCGTGCCCGCGACCTTCCCGAAGGGGCCGATCAGGGTCGGCGATACCTGGATGCGCGAAATGCCGCTGCCTTCGGGCACGGAGTTCGGCGCGCAGCTGTCCGGGATGCTGCACGTCACGCTTCGCCTCGATTCGGTGACCCACGCCGGAGATCTGGCGTACGTGTCGATGCGCGGCGAGATGCAGCCGGCCAGCGGGCCGGGCGCCGCCTCTCAAGCCGTTCTCGAAAAGGGATCGGTGAGCGGGTCAATGATTCTCGACCGAAAGCGCGGTTGGTTGAGCGAGTCCTGGTTCAACATCCTCGTCATGACCTCCGTGACGAATCCTCCCGCGGCGTCGGCGCTGCGGATGCAGATGCGAATCATCCAACACATGCGTACGGCGGAGCGTCGAGAGCGTTAGATTCGTTCAACGCCTCCCGCCGCATGCGCCTGGTTCACCTCTCCGACCTGCACCTCGGCTACCGGCAGTATCAGCGTCTGACGCCGACCGGGGTCAACCAACGCGAAGCCGACGTCGCCACGACGTTCCGGGTGGTGGTGGACCGGATCATCGAGTTGCGGCCGGAGCTCGTCGTGGTGGCCGGCGACGTCTTCCACAACGTCCGTCCCTCGAATCAGGCGATCGTCCACGCGTTCTTGCAGTTCAGCCGGCTGGTCACCGCGCTGCCGGAATCGGCGATCGTGCTCGTGGCGGGGAATCACGATACTCCGCGCACGAGCGAGACGGGCGGGATCCTCCAGCTCTTCGCGCAGCTGAACGGCATCGACGTCGTCGACCGTCAGCCGCGGCGGCTCTCGTTTCCGCACCTCGACCTCTCGGTGTTGGCCGTGCCGGACGTGCCGGGCTTGGTGAAGCCGTCGTTCACGATCGATTCGGACGCGCGGTACAACGTGCTGGCGATGCACTGCGGGATCGAAGGCCTCGCGGACAACGTGGCGTGGGACCGTCCGCCGGTCGAAGTGTCGCCCTCCGAGCTGAATGCGCCTGCCTGGGACTACGTCGCGCTCGGACACTACCACGTGTACCGCGAGCTCAAGCCCAACGCTTTTTTCAGCGGCTCGATCGACTACACGAGCGTCGATACGTGGGGTGAAAAGCGCGAAGAAGCCGACGGCCCGAAGGGAAAGGGTTTCATCGAATACGACCTCGTCGAGCGGACGCAGACGTTTCATCCGCTGCCGCCGTCGCGTCCCCTCATCGAGCTGCCGTCGATCGACGCGCGCAATCTCGTCGCGGCGGACATCGACCACCGAATCCGCGCCATCGTCGACGCGTGCGTCGACGGCATCGACGACAAGATCGTGCGTCTCACGGTGTGGGACATTCCGCGGCACATCGCGCGCGAGCTGGACCACAAGACGATTCGCGACTACAAGCGACGCGCGTTGAGCTTCCAGCTCGATCTCCGGCGCCCGGAGCTGAATCGCGTGACGTCGTCCGGGGCGCCGATGCGGCGGCCGTCGCTCAACGAAATCGTCCGCGAGAAGCTGGCCGCTCGAGTGATCGACGCCGACGTCGACCGCGACACGCTGATCGAGCGGGCGATCGCGTATCTGGACGAAGCGCAAGTCGCGGCCGTCGTTTCGACGCCGCCGGCGGCGATCGAGGCGTGAGATGCGACTGAACAGCCTGCGCCTCACGAACTTCCGGCAGCACGTCGACACGCACATCGACTTCTCGACGGGCATCACCGGAATCATCGGGCCGAACGGGTCGGGCAAGTCGACGATTCTCGAAGCGATGGCGTGGGCGCTGTACGGCGCGCCGGCCGCGCGTGGCAAGCGAGAGTCGATTCGTTCGTATCGCGCGGGACCGCGCGCCGTCGTCAAAGTCGACCTCGAGTTCGAGCTCGGCGCGCATCGATATCTCGTTTCGCGCGGGCTGACCAACGCCGAGTTGTATCTCGACGGCGCATCCTCGCCGATCGCGACGTCGATCTCCGGGGTGACGGACGTGCTGGCGCGACGGCTGGGGATGAACCGCGACGAGTTCTTCCACACCTACTTCACGGGACAGAAAGAGCTGGCCGTGATGGCGGCGATGGGCCCGACCGAACGCGGCCAATTTCTCTCGCGCGTCCTCGGCTACGAGCGGTTGCGCGCGGCACAGGATCTCGCCCGCGAGCGGCGCAAGATGCTCGTCGCCGAGGCGACGGGTCTTCGCGCGGGCATGCCGGACGCCGATATCGTTCAGGGCGCCCTCGCCGACGCGAAGGCTCGCATCGCCGAGAGCACCAGCAAGGCGAATGAATTCGGCCTTCGGCGAACGACCGCTCGGAAGACGGTGGAGGAGATTGCGCCGCGCTGGGAATCGATGCAGCGCGATCGCGAGCGGTCGCAGACCCTGACCGCTGAATCGCGCGTCTCGGATGGCGAACTGACGTCGGTGGCGCGGGAAATCTCCCGGATCGATCGCGAGCTGGGCGAGGCGGCCACGGGGCGCGCCGAACTGGATGGCGTGAGACGTGAGCTCGCGCCGCTGCCGTCGCTCGAGGCCGAGCTCAAGGAGCTCGATCGCAGCGCCGCCGAAGCCGGGCGCAAGCGAACGCTCACGGAAAACGAAGCGACGCTTGCCAAGGAAATCGCGCAGCTGCGCGAGCGGGCATCCAAGATTGAATTCACCCCCGCAGTCGAGACCGAAGTCGCGACGTCGCTCAAGCAGTCGCGCGAATCGCTCGACGAGACTCAGCGGGCGCTGGAGGCCGCGCAGACCGACTGGGTGCGCGACAAGCAGGAAGCGGAGACGAAGCGCCACGCGCTCATCGAGCAGCTGAAAGACGTCCGCGCGCAACGCGATCAGATCGTGGAGCTCGGCGAGGGCGGGATCTGTCCGATCTGCGCTCGGCCGCTCGGCACGCATTTCCGTTCGGTGCTCGACGTGCTCGACAACCAGATCGAGACGATCACCGTCGACGGGAAATATTTCCGCGCGCGCATCGAGCAACTGGCGGCCACACCGCCCGAGATCACCGCGCTCGGCGAACGGCGCCGCGAGCTGATGGATACGTCAGCCAAGCTCGAACGGCGCGTCGCCGAGATTCAGTCGGGTTTGCGTAGCCTGTCCACCATCCACGTCGATCTCATCGCCAAGGAAGAGCGACACTCCACCGTCTCGCGCGAGCTCGCGGCGTTGGCGGTGAGCTACGATGCGGCGCGTCACGGCGAGGTCCGCACGGCGGTCGAGCGATTGATGCCGCTAGCGGTGCGCGCGACGAAGCTGGCGGCACAGCTCGAACGTGAGCCGCTCCTGGTCGAAGAGCGTACGGCCGTGCGGTCCAAGCTGGACGACATCCAGCGACGCAGGGCCGAGATCGATCGTCAGAAGAAGGCGCTGGCCTTCTCGGAAGACGGCTTCAACGCTCTCCGCGGACGGTTCGACGCGGCTGAGGCCGAGCTTCGCTCGGCCGAGCTGGCCGCGGTGGGCGCCGAAACGGAGCTCGCCGCCGCGAAGGTCGCGTTGGCGTCGGCCGAGCAATCGAGGGCCGAGCTGGCGCGCGCGGAGGAGCGCCTGGTCGTGCTCGGCCGGGATCGCAAGCTGCACGAAGAACTGGACCGCGCTTTTTCAGACCTCCGGACCGAGCTAAACGTTGCGATGCGCCCCGAGATCTCGGATCTGGCCAGCCGGTACATTCGGGAGTTGACGGATGGCCGATATACCGAGTTCGAGTTAGATGACGACTACCAGATCGTCCTTCTGGAGGATGGGATCCCGAAGCCAGTCATTTCCGGGGGCGAAGAGGATCTCGCCAATCTCGTACTCCGCCTAGCAATTTCAGAGATGATCGCCGAACGCGCCGGTCAGGCTTTTTCGCTTCTCGTGCTCGACGAAGTGTTCGGCTCGCTCGACGAGTCGCGCCGGCAGAACGTCGTCGGCCTGCTGCAGCGCCTGCACGATCGGTTCGAGCAGATCATCCTCATCACGCACATCGAGTCGGTGCGCGAGGCGCCGGTGGACCGCGTGATCACCGTGAGCTACGACGACGAAGCGGGGATGTCGCGCGTGGATGCGGAGGCGGCGCGCAGCGACGACCCACAGCTGGCGCTTCATGCGGGGGCCGCGGACTGATGGCGACGTCGCGAGCGTTTCGTCCGCAGGTGTTCGACGGTCCGACCCGCGCGACGGCGGACGACATCGGCGAGCTGAACCAGGTCTTCAGCGAATCGTTCACGGAGCGTTATCGCCGTGACGGCATGGTCGGGGTGCGGGTGCCGTTTCTCAACCCGTCGATCTGGCGCTACGCGCTCGAGGACGCGGCCGAAGGCGCGATGATCTGGCGAGACGACCGCGATCACATCGCCGCCTTCAACATGGTGCACCGTTCCGGCGCGGAAGGATGGATGGGTCCGCTCGCCGTGCGGACCGAGTACCAGGGGAACGGGATGGGGAAGGAGATCGTGCAGCGGGGCGTCGAGTGGCTCAAGGCGCAGGGGTCATCGGTCATCGGGTTGGAGACGATGCCGCGCACGATGGACAACATCGGGTTCTATTCGCGGCTCGGATTTCTCCCCGGCCGGCTGACGATCACGATGACGCTCGAAGCGCAGAACGCGATCGACGCCGGCGGGATGCTTCTGTTCGGCCGGCTGTCTCCTCGCGCGCGCGATGACGCGCTCGGCCAGTGCCGCGCGCTCGTACAGCGCTTGCTTCCGGGATACGACTATTCGCGGGAGATCACGCTCACGAGCGATCTGTCGGTCGGGGATACCGTCTTGCTGTACGACGGCGACCGTGTCGTGGGCTTTGCGTTGGCGCACACGGCCCCGCTCGTCGAAGGTCGCGCGCGCGAGGAGCTGCGCGTGCTGAAGCTGGCGCTCGAGGACGAGTCGCGGTTCGAGGACATGCTGCGCGCGGTGGGCGATCTCGCGCGACGCAGCGGAACGCGCCGCGTCTCGCTGCGCGTGCAGGGCGAATTCGCGGCCGCCTACCGCCGTGTCATCGCGATGGGCGCGAACGTGCGATGGACGGACCTACGAATGTCCTTGAGTGCGTATGAAGAGCGACGCCCGGAGCACGGGCTCGTCTTGTCCAACTGGGAAATCTGATTCGCCCTTTCCGCGTCTTCGTCTCCGACCCACCCGGACGACACATGACATCACTTCACTTTCGATCTCGCGCGACCGCTCTGGCATTGATGCTGCTTGCGCTCGCGACCGCGTGCGTGCGACACCCGGAGACGGAGGACGATCAACCGCCGGAGAAGGCCGAGCCGATCCAAGTCCACGTTCGCAACGAGAACTTCCTCGACGTGAACGTCTTCATGATCGTCAACGGCGTGAGCCGCCGTCTCGGCACGGTAACCGGCAATGGATCCGGCGACTTCAAGGTCGAATGGGGAATCACCGTCGGCCAGTCGATCGCGTTGCAGGCCATCCCGATCGGGGGGCGCGGATCCGCGAACAGCGGCCAGCTGAGCATCGGACTCGGACAAGTGATCGACTTCACGGTCGCGCCGGTGCTGCGCCAGAGCACCGTGAGCGTGCACGAGCCGCCCTGAGACGACTGACGGCTCTGCTCGTCCTATTTCGGCGGCGGCGGAGGCGCCTTTCCGGGCGTCCCGCGAACGACGATGCGCGCGATGATCACGAAGACGCCGACTGATAGCAGGAGGTGTACCCAGCCGGGTGGTTCGAACGCGAAAAACGCGATGCCCCACACGACGAGCAGCGCAATGCCGCCGAGAATTCCGAGATCCATCACGTGGCCTCAGGTTTGACCGGGTCTGTGCTCGCCTGTAAATTGCTTCTCGCAAAGCACGAAGGAAACATTCGGGACGGAGAACTCCGTTTTTGAGCCAACAAGTCCTTCGAGTGGGTTCGAAAATCTACTACCGACGTCACGCCCCCAGTGCGGGGGAAGGCGGAAGGTTGGTGGTGAGGACCTCATAATTCGACTGGGCTTCACAAAACCCTCTCCGGACCGAATTCTCTCGAGCCCCGCGGTGATCCCGCGGGGCTCGTTCTTTTCGGCCGAGCGCGAGAGATTCCCCGTATGCCCAACGTCACGGTGGTTCGCCGCCTCCAGTTCAATGCCGCGCACCGCGTCCACAACCCGTCGCTTTCCGACGCCGAGAACAAAACGCTGTTCGGCAAGTGCAACAACCCGAATTGGCACGGCCACAACTACACGCTCGACGTCTCGGTCACCGGACCGGTCGAGGAACGAACGGGCTACGTGATCGACCTGGCGGTCGTCAAGCGGATCGTGACGCGCGAAGTGATCGACAAGGTCGATCACAGGAACCTCAACCTCGAGGTCGATTTCCTGCGCGGCGTCATTCCGACGACCGAGAACTTCGTCGTCGCCATGTGGCGCGTGCTCAAGCCGGCCCTGGCGCCCGCGCGCCTGACGCGGCTGGTGCTGTGGGAGACCCCGAACAACTACGTCGAGTACGACGGTACATGAAAACCGGCGCGACGGCGGTCGTGTCCGGCGCGTCTCGCGGCATCGGCCTCGCCACGTCGCGCGCGTTGGCGGGCGCCGGGCACCGCGTCGCCATGCTGGCGCGAAGCGCCGACGCGCTCGCGGCCGCGGCCCGCTCGATTGGTGACCTCGCGATCGCGATTCCCTGCGACGTCACCGACAACCTCGCGCTGGACGCGGCCCTCGCCCGCGTGAACGACGAGTTCGGCGACGCGCCGGCGGTGCTGGTCAACAACGCGGGGTTCTTTTCGCTCGCCACCGTCGACGCCACGACGCTCGAGGACTTTCGGTCGGCGATCGACGTGAACCTCGTGGCGCCGTTTCATCTGACGCACGCGTTCCTTCCCGCGATGCGCGCGCGCCGGTCGGGACACATCGTCACAATCGGCTCGATCGCGGATCACATGGTGTTTCCCGAGAACGCGGCGTACGCGGCGAGCAAGTTCGGCGCGCGCGCCCTGCACGAAGTGCTGCGCGCGGAGCTCAAGGGAAGCGGGGTCCGCGCGACGCTCGTCTCGCCGTCGGCCGTCGACACGCCGCTCTGGGACCCGGTCAATCCGGACGAGCGGCCGGGCTTCACCGCCCGCCGCGATATGCTTCGCGCCGAGGCGGTCGCGGCCGCGGTGATGTTCGCCGTGACGCAGCCGGCGGACGTGAACGTCGACGAGCTGCGTCTGTCGGGAGCGTAGCGGATGTTCCTACCGCTCATCGACCGGCTCCGCTGCTTGAACGTCCACGAGGACACGTGGCTCGTCGCGTCGATCGACCGCGCCGACGAACGTGACGTCGTCGAGGGGACTCTGGGTTGTCCGGTATGCTCGGCGGAATACCGCATTCGAGAGGGAGTCGTGTGGTTCGGCGACGCGCCGGCCGCCGCGGCGCAGGCACCGAGCTCGGCGGAGGCCCTGCGCCTCGCCGCGGCGCTCGATTTGACGGACGCGCGCATGACGGCGATCCTGCACGGCTCCTGGGGCGCGCACGCGTCGGTGCTGCGCGGCCTCTCACCCGCCCAAATGCTTCTCGTCAATCCTCCACACGGCGTGACCAGTGGTGACGGTATTTCGATCGTTCGCTCTCCGGTCGCGCCGGTCGCCGCGGGATGGGCCGACGCCGCGGCGCTGGACCTCGCTGCCGGCGACGCCATGGCCGCATCGGTGACGACGAGCCTTCGCACCGGCGGTCGACTGCTCGCGCCGGCGGGCGCCGAGCTCCCCGCCGGGTTCAGCGAGCTCGCGCGCGACGCCGACGTGTGGGTCGCCCAGCTCGATGCGGGCGCCGTTGCCGGCGCGCCGATCGCCATCTCCCGTCGCGTCCCGCGCTGACGTCCTCACTTACAATTCTTTAAATCAGCGCACGCATGCTACGCGTTTTCATCGCCGGCGGAACGGGCGTGATCGGTCGGCGGGTCGTGCCGGCGCTGGTGAAGGGCGGCTACGCGGTGACGGCCGCCACGCGCAGCGACACCGGCGCGGCGAAGCTGCGCGCGATGGGGGCCGAGTCGGTACTGATGGATCTCATGGACGCCGCGAGCGTCCGGCGCGTGATGGGCAAGCCGGATCTCGTCGTCAACCTGTCGACGCACGTCCCGGCCAGCATGCCGGCGATGGTGTTCCGGTGGGCGTGGCGCGAAAACGATCGAATCCGCCGGACGGGGTCCGCGAATCTCGCGACGGCGGCGCGTCTCGCCGGCGCGGACTGCGTCGTCCAGGAATCGTACGCGCCGATCTACGCCGACCACGACGACGAATGGATCGACGAGCGCTGGACGGTGGCGCCCGCGCGATACAACCGGACGGTGCTCGACGCCGAGGCGTCGGTGGCGCAGTTCACGAAGTTCGGCGGCCGCGGGATCGTGCTCCGCTTCGCGAACTTCTACGGACCGGATTCGTTCGCCACGTCCGAGATGATTCAAATGGTCAAACGCGGCATCAGCCCGCTGGTCGGGCCGCCGGACGCGTACTACTCGTCCGTGTCCCACGACGACGCGGCCGCCGCGGTCGTCGAGGCGCTCCACCTGCCGGCGGGGATCTACAACGTCTGCGACGACGAGCCGATCACGCGCGCCGAGTGGCTGGGGTCGCTCGCCAAAGCCGTGGGCGCCAAGCCGCCGCACATGCTCCCGAGCTGGCTCACGATGCTGGGCGGCAGCACGACCCAGCTCTGGTCTCGCTCTCAGCGTATCTCGAACCGCAAGCTCCGCGAGCTGAGCGAATGGCGCCCCGCCACGCCGTGCGTGCGCGACGCGTGGCCTGCCTTGATCGAGCAATCGTCCGAGCTGGCTGCGGCGCGTTAGGTGGTCCCTGCGTGACGCGATGAAGATCGCTTGGGGCTCGCAAGCGTGGCTGCGGCAAGTGAGCCGTTACGTCTAGGGACTACGGATTTCGCGGATTGGGCGGATTCCGCGGATACGACAACTGCATTTGAAAGAGGATTGCCTGCGGCGACTTGATGTCCCTGCGAGCACCGTTTCGGTGGCGGGGAAGAGCGGAATTCAGGGCGTTTCGCGGCGATCGAATGGCTGCGCTGAGAATCGATGGATGATGCTCGCGCACACCGACGAGTGAACTGTGGGCAATGCGATTGATCGAAGAAGAAGTCACCCACGCATTGATCGGCGCGTTCTTCGCTGTGCACCGGGAGCTGGGGTTCGGTTTCCTTGAACACATCTACGCAACCGCGCTCGAGCGCGAACTGTGCGATCGGGGCCGCGGCGTCGCACGCGAGCTAGACGTCGCTGTTCTGTACGACGGAGTCGAGATCGCGCATCAACGACTCGACATGGTGGTCGATGACAAGGTGGTGGTCGAGATCAAGTCCACGGAGCGCTTGCACCGCGACGCCAAGAGACAGCTCTACAACTATCTCCGCGCGACCAAGTTCGAGGTCGGCCTGTTACTCCACTTCGGCCGTTCGGCGAACTTCTACCGAGTGATCCATACCAAGGGCGAAGCGGCCCGTGCCAAAAAAGTTCGCTCCGACGGAGACGCGGAAACCGCTTGCCATCCGGACCTCCTGTGAGGCAGTTCCCAAATCTTTATCGCTCTCTGTCGGGCTCCGCGAAATTCTGCCGTCTCCGCGAAATCCGTTAGCAGTATCGTTTGGTAGATGCCGACAAGCGCGCGGGCGGCTGCACCCACGGCGGCGCGAAATCCGCGGCAGCACCGGTTCGTAAATGCCGGCCGTCGGAACTAACTAGCCAGCGCTGGCTCGTGTTCGCTCGGATTGCCTTCGTACAGCGCGTCGATGACCGACTTGTAGGTCTTGTCGATCACCCGCCGCTTCACCTTCAACGTCGGCGTGAGCTCGCCGCGCTCGATCGAGAAGTCGTGCTCGAGGAGGCCGATGCGCTTGGGGACCTCGAAGTGAGCGAGGCCCTTGATCTCGCCGAGTACCTCGCGCTCCATCTTCTCGCGGATCGCCGGCGCTTCGAGCAGGTCGGCGGGCGGGCCCCAGGCCACGCCTTCGGCCTTGGCCCACTTCTCGAGGTTCTCCCAGTTCGGCACGATCAGCACGATCGGGTACTTTCGTTTGTCGCCGATCATCACGGCTTGGGCCACGAACTTGTTCGTGCGAATCTTGTTCTCGATCGGCTGCGGCGAGATGTTCTTGCCGCCTGCGGTCACGATGATGTCCTTCTTGCGGTCGGTGATCGCGATGAACCCATCGCGTAGCTCGCCGATGTCGCCCGTGTGGAACCAACCCGCCGTGTCGATCGCCTCGGCGGTGGCGGCGGGCTTGTTGAAGTAGCCCTTCATGATCTGCGGGCCGCGCACGAGCAGCTCGCCGTCGGGCGCGATCGTCGCTTCGGTGCCGGGCAACGGTTTGCCGACGGTGCCGATGCGATAGTTCGCCGGCGTGTTCACCGCGATGACCGGCGACGTCTCGGTGAGGCCGTAACCTTCCAGAATGACGAGCCCTGCCGCGTAGAAGAATTTGATGATCTCCGGCGCGAGCGGCGCGCCGCCCGAGACGAAGTACTTGAGCCGTCCGCCGGTGCGCGCTTGCAGCTTGGAAAAGACCAACCGATGCGCCAGCGCGTATCGCAGGCCGAGGAGTCCGCCCGGCGTGCCGCCCGCGAGCTTCACGTCGGCCCACCGTTCGCCGACGCTTCGCGCCCAGTAAAAGATCCGCTTCTTGAGCGGGCCGCCGGAGAGGGCGTTCTCGAGTACGCGCGCATACATCTTCTCGTACAGACGCGGCACCGACAGCACGAGCGTGGGCCGCACCTCGACCAGATTCTTCGGTACCGTCTCCATCGATTCCGCGTACGCGATGCTCGCGCCGAAATTGAGCATCACGTAATAGCCGCCCAATCGCTCGAAGCTGTGCGACAGCGGCAAGAAGCTGAGGCACGTGTCGTCGCCCGAATTCGGGATCGCGGCGCACGCGGCGATCGTGTTCGAGTACAAGTTGTCGTGCGTCAGCATCACGCCTTTGGGATCGCCCGTCGTACCCGACGTGTAGATGATCGTCGCCAGATCGTCGGGGCGCACGGCGTTCGCGCGCGCCATGTACGCGGTGCGCGCCGCGTCGGTATCGCCGGCCGAGCCTTTCGACTCGAGCGCGGCGAGCGTCATGTCGCCGCCGGCGGATTCGTCGAACGTGATGACGTGGCGCAGCGCGGGGCACTCGCCGCGGATCGACGCCACCTTGGCCGTCTGTTCCGCGTCCGACGCGAAAATCGCTACCGCGCCGGCATCGCGAAGGATGTACGCGGTCTGGTCGGCGGGCAGATTCGGATAGACGGGAACGTCGGCGACGCCGGTCGTGAGACAGGCGAAGTCGGCGATCACCCACTCCGGCCGATTCGTCGACAGGATGGCGATGCGGTCTCCCGGCCTCACGCCGAGCAACTCGAGGCCGAGCGACGCGCGTCGCACGCGATCCTTGAGCGTGTCGTGCGAGATCGGCTGGTAACGCCCGTCGCGCTTGACCTGAAGCGCGTCGGGCTTGCGGCGCTCACACGCCTTGAAGAAGAGCTGATTGAGAGTGCCCGGCGCAGAATTGCGCGGACCGCCCGTGGAAATCATCGACATCCTCGGCTGGAGCGCGAACCATCCAGTATACGAACCAGCGCCATGCCGCGAAACCGGACTAAGCGCGCTAAGGCGAACCGATCACGCCGATGACGTGGAACAGGAACGTCACCGGCGATCCAAGCAATGGAACGCCCCGGTACGATGCGGTCGCTTGCACGATCACGCTGTCGACTTTCTGTCCCGTGGCGATCGCGACGTCGGCCAACAACGATGCTTTTACGTTGAGCTGATTCTTGGTCGCGCCACCCGATGGAGCGGTCGTCGTATCGGTGGTAGTGAGCTTGCCGTTTGCGCCCGTGATGTAGACCGCTTGCCGCGCCGGATTGTTCGAGGCGAGCGTGCGTGTGATGACGTAATGGACGACGACGCCTTGCACGCCCGTATCGCCGACGCCTCGGACGAGGACGGGAATCGTCGAAGCCCCTTGGCCCAGCGGCAGAGCGAGCGTCGTGTCGCCGGCGCCGGTCAGCGGCGCTTTGATCGTGTCCAGCGCGCCGGTGCCTTCGTCGATGTGCGTCGGCAACACGGTCACCGGCACGACGATGGTCGGCGTTTGAAGCGGCGCGATCCCTGGTATTCCGCCGACCTGTCCGAGGATCGTCACCGTGCCAAGGTGATCGCCGACGAGCACGCCGTTCGTCGGATCGAAGTGGGCGGCGGGCGCGCTATCTAGGATGAAGAATTGCGGCGACGTGCCGCCGATCAGCTGTCCGTTGATGTTGAACTGGTTGACGACCAGCGGCGCCGGAGTTCCCGCGCTGTCGCGCATCGTGTCGCCGCGCACGACGAAGTTGGCCGGCAATTGAATCGTCGAGATCGACGCCGGGCCTTTTGGCGCGGACAGGTCGAGGCACGCGACGCCGAGCGCCGCGAACGCGATGAGCAAAATTGTCGCGTGGCGAGATTTCACCGGTTCACTCGAGCCGTCCAACGAGAAGCGCGGCGAGCGCGCGATACGCCTGCGCCGCCGGATCTTCGGGCGAGCGGAGCACGACCGGCTGCCCGGCGGCGAAGGCTTCGACCGACGCCTGACTTCGCGGCACGGTCAACTCCAGTACCAATCCCGCGGGAAGCTGTTCCCGCACGTATTTCGCCACCCGCTCCGACGCCGGATTCCCGAACTCGACCATCGTGAGCAGGATGCCGTCGAGCATGAGCGTCGGGTTCGAGGCCAGCGAGGCGCGAATTCCACGCAGGATCTGCGTCGTCGTCTGAAGCGCGAGCGGCTCGCACTGCAACGGGACCAGCACGTGCTGGCTGCACGCCAGCACCCGGTTCACGACCGGGCCGAGCCCCGGCGGCGTATCGACGATGATCGTGTATCCGCGCTCGCGCGCCCGCTCGAAGAGCTCGATAGTGCGCGGGGATTCGGCAACCTGATGCTGATAGCCGTCGTGCGACGCCGACTCCGTGACGCTCCCGGCCGACACGACGCGCAGCCACGGCAGCGTCGTCGTCCGAACGACCTGATGCAGCTCGTGCGTCCCCGCCAAGTAGTCGGAGAGCCCGAGCCGCGTCGTCGCCGCGCTGAGGCCGAGGCCGTAGCGGACGGAGCCTTGTGGGTCGGAGTCGACGAGCAGCGTCTTCACGCCGCGGCGGGCCAGCGCCGTCGCGAGGTTCACTGCCGTGGTGGTCTTGCCGACTCCCCCTTTTTGGCTGACGACTGCGAGGACTTGACCCACGTTTAGGTCTCGGCGTCCTCGGCGGCGGAGTCCTCCGCCGGGTTGCCGCCGCCGCGCAGTGTTTCGAGCGTCTCGCGCGCGTGGTGGATCCAGCGTTCCGCCTCCGGTTCGCCCGGCGGTGCAGCGAGGAACGCGTCGAGGTGCTCTTCAGCGCCGGTCTGGTCGCCTCGCTTGAGGAGCAGGAACGCCAACCCGTAGTGCGCTCCGGACAAATGCGGCGCGACCTCGAGCGCACTCCGATAACAGCGGATCGCCTCCTCGGACCGATTCGTCTTCGTGAACGCGATGGCCATGTTCTGGAGAATCTTCGTGTCGTTCGGCCGATCGCGCAGCGCGAGGCGGTACGACGTGAGCGCCGCGTCGTAGTCCCCTTGTCGTTCGAGGGCCATCGCTTCGCTCAGATAGTCAAGACGCTGTGGTCTGACCTCTGACTCGGACCTCCCGCCAACAATGCGGCTCCACCAGGACATACGGCTCTGAGGGTGGGGGGGGAGGGGACGAGAGGCGGTTTGGAATACGAGACGGCGGGAGGGAAGACGGCCGCGCGACGTCGCGCCGACAGCGCTTCCCGAACGAATTCAGAAGGTTGTCTGGGCTCGCGGCAAAGGTATGCGTTCGAGAGGGCCTGAGCAACGGTCGACACCGTCGTGATCGTTCGCTCGTGATTCTTCCACGCATTTCCGAGTGCCGATAGCTTACCTGCATGTCACCACGTCGCACCACGGTCGAGCATTCGAAGGGGATCTTCGAGGTCGAATGGCCGCTCTTCGGCGAGCTGTCTCGCGGGCTCGCCCTGAAGGTGGCGCGCGCCTACGACCCCGAGGTCGTCGTCGGGATAGCGACGGCGGGGGTCGTCCCCGCGGCGGTCATCGCCGCGATCCTGGGACGCGAGTTCCACTCGATGGTCGTCAGCCGCCGTTTCGGGAGCGAGTCCGTTCGCGAAACTCCGGCGGTCTTGAGCGCGGCGCCATCGTCGGTCAGGAATCGCCGAGTATTGATCGTCGACGAGACCTGCGACACGGGCGACACGATCCGGCTCGCCGTGGCGGCGATGGTCAACGCCGGCGCGGCGGAAGTTCGCACCGCGGTGGCGTTTCAGACCGGCGCATACACGCCGGATTTTCACGCTTTGGCCACGGAGAGCACCATCGTCCTGCCGTGGGACCGTGAGGTCCTCATCGACGGCGACCTGCTCCCGAATCCGCTCTACGCAGACGCGCTGAAGAGCGAGGGCTAGGCCTCAGATCCCCGCGGAAACCGCCTCGTCGTAGGCGACGCCTTCGCCCATCGCGTCGTACACGCGCTGCATGACGTCCGTGCCGCCCACCAGAAAGCGGCAGCGCTCCGCGCCCATGGAGCGGCACTCGACTTCCATCACGGCCACCGGCTCGCCCGCCACGCGCCCGAAGAATTCGGCGAAGGCGCCGGCCGTGTAGTAGCAGCCCGGGAAGTCCAGGGGGTGATCCGGATCGCCCTCCGCCCAGTCGCTCGAATCGAGCGTCATTACCGACGCCAACTCGCCGACCGTGACCGATCCCCAGCCGATGTCGCGGAAGAACTCCGACGCGCGTTTCCCGAAGTCTTCGGCGGCGAGGGACTCGGGGGCGGGGAGGCGGCGGGACGACAGCCATCGGCCGAAGGCGGCGTAGAGGGCAGGTCCACCCGCGAATCCGGCCTCCTGCAACAGCGCCGCGGCGCCCGGACCGACCTCGCGAAACAGGGCGGCGCGGAGCGCGTTCAGCGAGTCGCGCGTGATCGCGACCAGCGCGTTCTCGTTCAGACCGATCGACTGTGGCATCGAGCTCTTCCCCCTCCCCCCAAAAAATCGCCAGGCGTTGTCACCCGGTCGCCAGACCAACCCGGCGTTTCAGCTCGTCTTCATCGATGGTCTCGACGCCGAGCTGACGCGCCTTTTCCAACTTGCTGCCCGCGTCCGCTCCGACCACCACGAAAGCCGTCTTCTTCGACACGCTCCCTGAGACTCTGCCGCCGTTCCCCTCGACGAGCGCGGTGGCCTGTTCCCGGGAAAGCGTCGGGAGCGTCCCCGTAATGACGATCGTGAGGCCCTTGAAGGTTCCACCCGACCGGGTGACGGGTTCGTCGAACCTAAGCCCCCGCTCGCGAAGACGCTCGATCAGGCGTCGGGCCCGGTCGTCCGCGAACCAGCCGACGATCGATTCGGCGATCTTGTCGCCGATCCCGTGGACGCCGAGGATGTCGTCCACGGTGGCGGAAAGGATCGCGTCCATCGTGCCGAAGTGACGCGCGATCTCTCGCGCCGCCGTCTCGCCGACGTGCTCGATGCCCAGCGCGAACAGGAGCTTCGACAGCGGCTGCTGTTTCGTCGCGGCGATGGCGTGCACGAGGTTGCCGGCGCTCTTCTCGGCGAGGCGCTCGATCTCCTCTAGTTGCTCCGCGGTGAGGTCATACAGGTCGGCGGCGTCGGAGACGAGCCCCGCTTCGATTAGTTGCTTGATGCGCGCGTACGAGAGGCCGCGGATGTCCATCGCGCCGCGTGACGCGAAGTGCACCAATCCTTCGAGCTGCCGCCCGGGACACGCGAAGTTGGGGCAGTAGAGCATTCCCAGCTCGTTGCCGGGGACCAGCGCGGTGTTGCACGCGGGGCAGTGCGTCGGCGGCGAGTAGGGCGGCGGCGGATTCTGCGCGTCGCGCTTGTCCGGCACGGGGCCGATGATCTGCGGAATGACTTCGCCGGCGCGTTTGACCTGCACCACGTCGCCGACCCGCAGATCCTTGCGCGCGACGAGGTCGAAATTATGGAGCGTGGCGAGCTGCACCTGCGCGCCGCCGATTTCCACCGGTTCGAGGACGGCGTATGGATTGATGGTGCCGGTGCGACCGACGTTCACGTTGATCGAGCGCAGCGTGGTCTCGGCGATGTCGGGCGCGAACTTGCGCGCAATCGCGTAGCGCGGCTCGCGTCCGCCGACGACGCCCAGGTCCGGCCAGAGGCGCAGCTCGTTCACTTTGACGACGCCGCCGTCGATGGCGAAGTCGATAGCCGCGCGCACGGAGTGTTCGACGTTGCGCGCCCAATCGTGCACTTCCTTGAGAGTCGCGCACCGCTCGTGGTGCGGCGCGACCGGCACGCCCCAAGCGCTGAGGCGCGCGAGCAATTCGTCCTGGGTCGTCACGGGAAGCTTCGCGCCGTCCGGGAGCGCGATGGCGTAGCCGAAGAAATGCAGTGGCCGCGCGGCGGTGGCTTTGGGATCGAGCTGCCGGAGCCCACCCGCGGCGGAATTGCGAGGGTTCGCGAAAACCGGTTGGCCGGCGGCGATGCGCTGCTCGTTCATGCGCTCGAAGCCGCTGAACGTCATGTACACTTCGCCGCGAATCTCCATGACCGGCGGAAAGTCGGATCCGCGCAGCTTGAGGGGCACGTCGCGAATCGTGCGCAGATTCGCCGTCACCGCCTCGCCGATGATTCCGTTGCCGCGGGTCGTGCCCTCGACGAATACGCCATCTTGGTATGTCAGACTGACCGCGGCCCCGTCGATCTTGAGCTCGCACGTGTAGCCCGCGTCGCGGACCTCTTCGCCGGCGATTCGAACGATGCGCTCCTCCCACGCCGCGAGCTCTTCTTCGTTGAACGTGTTGGCGAGCGAGAGCATCGGCACGAGGTGCGTGTGCTTCGCGAGCTGGCTGACCGGCTCGGCGCCGACGCGTTGCGTGGGCGAGTCGGTGGTGCGGAGGGTCGGGTGCGCCTCCTCGAGCTCGACGAGCTGGCGGTAGAGCCGATCGTACTCCTTGTCGGAGATCGTCGGCTGGTCGAGAACGTGGTACTCGTACGACGCGCGGTCGATCTGTCGGCGAAGTTCGTCGGCGCGCGCCGCCAACTCGCTCAGGTCGTCGTCATCCTTTGGATTCTTCATCGATGACTTGCATCGCGACGCCGACGAGCCGGTCGAGCTCCTCGCCCGACGCTTTGGGGAGAAGGCTCTCCGCCCAAGCCTGATCGTAACTCGACGCGTAGCGGTCGAGCAGGCGCCGGAAGAACGAGACGAGCGCGATTCGTTGGAGGTCGCCGCGTTTCTGAGCGGCGAGCGTGTCCTTCTGGTCGCGCATCACCGCCTCGAGCCGGTGCGCGTTGAGCAGCGCCTTCGCGGTGAGCGAGGCGACGACCTGGCAGAAGCGAATGTCCGACTCGGAGAACGGCTGCGAGTCGCGATCGGTGCGGAGGAAGATCGCGCCGATCGTCGACGACTGCCAACGAATCGGCAGCACGACGATCGATCGCACGTTGCGCGAATCGAGCTTGTCCCGGATCGCCTTGAGGTCGGGGTCGGCGGAGGCGTCGGGGATGAACACCGTGTCCCCCGATTCGAACGCGCGCTTGAGCTCAGGATAGCGATTGAGATCGACGACGAGATTGCGGATCGCGGGATCTTCGTAGCTCGCGACGAGCCGAACCTCGTCTTTTTCGCCGGACAGGAAGATCGATGCGCGATCGAGGCCGAACGCGTCACCCAGCTTCCGCGCGATCGCCTGCAGAATGTCGACGAAGTGAAGCGAGGATGAGATTTCTTGCAGGATGTCGACGATGGCGACCAGGTGGTCGCGCTCGCGCTGAAGCTCGGCTATTCGACCGTGCAGTCGGGCGAGCTCGTCATCTCTCCCATCGGACCCCGGCGTCGCCGATTGGCGCGACCCGGGGTGCTGGGCGTGAAGAGCGTACGTCGGATCCTGAGGCGGATGGCTGGTCTCGTCCATCTTCCGGCGTGGTGTGCGCGTTGAATGCGTCACTATCGAACCGCACGACACGGTTGCGGCCGGTTTCCTTGGCGACGTACAACGCCTCGTCGGCCGTTCGCACCAGCACCTCGGGCGAGCCGATGTGCGAGTGCGGCCACGCGGAAACGCCGAAGCTCGCCGTGCGGCGAATCGACGTCCCGCCACCGTTGAACGTGAATGTATGCGACTCGACCTGTTTGCGCACCCGCTCGGCGAACAATGCCGCGGCCTCGGTGCCGGCGCCGGGCAGCAGGAACATGAATTCTTCGCCGCCGAAACGGCCCACGCGGTCGATCGACCGGGCCTCGCGGCGGAGGATCTGCGCGAGCTGCCGCAGCACTTCGTCGCCGGCCGGGTGGCCGTACGTGTCGTTCACGGCCTTGAAGCGGTCCAGATCACAAATGACGCACGCGACCGGCTCCTTGAAGCGGCGCGCGTGCGCGAACATCTCCTCGAGCCGGTGCTCGAGATGCCGCCGGTTGTCGAGGCCCGTGAGCGCGTCCGTCTGGCTCATGTGGAGCAACTGCTCGTTGACGTCGAGCAACTCGCGCTCGCGGTCTTCCAGCTCGGCCTGGAGCCTCTTGATGCGCAGCATCGAGTTGACGCGCGCTTTGAGCTCGGCGAAGTCGATCGGCTTGGTGATGTAGTCGTCGGCACCCGCCTCGAGTCCCTCGACCTTGTTCTCGGTCGCATCGAGCGCCGTCTGCATGATGATCGGAATGAACGGCAGGCTGACATTCGCCTTGATCTTCTTCGCCACCTCGAGGCCACTGATCTGTGGCATCATGACGTCGAGGAGGATCAGGTCGGGTGGCGATTCGGCGACGATTTGCAGCGCCT